>CAZWGY010000517.1:0-3345 GCA_964633575.1 uncultured Desulfobacteraceae bacterium | reverse complement strand
TTCGGGGGGTCCAGGGGGGCTTGCCCCCCTGGTCGAAATTTTTTGAGATTTTTATAGGTTATGTTCCATTAGGAGCTCGTCATCCATGCCCATTCGGATTTTAACAGTACCCTTCGACCCGGTTCAGGAGGTTTTCCATGATGACGCGGTCACCAGCTTCATCTCGAATAAGCGCGTGATCAGCATGCGGCCGGAATTCTTCCGGCAGGACGGCCGAACCTACTGGACCGTGTTTGTGGAATACGAGAACGTTTTATCCGACCACATGACCAAAGCCCAGGCGGAAGACGGCCTCACCGGCCCCCAGAAGCTCCTGATGAAGCGGCTCCGGGAGTGGCGAAAGGAGAAAGCGGATCGGGAAAAGATCCCGGTCTTCATCATCGCCACCAACAAGCAATTGGAAGACGTGGTCCGGCAGGCCCCCCGAACCATCGAGGCCCTGCGCCAGATCAGCGGATTCGGCAATAAAAAGGTCGAGCGTCACGGCAAGGAGATTCTCGATATCCTGAAAGGCTTCAATGTCCCGTCCCCGCCAAAGGATAACGGACCTCCCCCGGCCCCTCAACCGCCTGCCGACACCACTTCCCCCCAGACAAGCCCGGAATTGCCGCCATTTGACCCCAATGCCCAGGAGAAGACATGACGCCCGATTACCCATTGTTCACCCACTGGTATCAGACCCTCGACTGGATTCTCTCGGCGGTGGAGCGGTTCCCCCGAAGCGCCCGTTTTTCCCTGGCCTCCCGGATCGCCGACGCCGCCCTCGACACCATGGAGCGCATTGTCGAGGCCATATATACGAAGGAGCGAATCCATATATTGGACGCCATCAACATGCACATCGAAAAACAGCGGATCCTGTTCCGCATCGCCTTCGACCGGCGATACATCTCATCGAGACAACACGAGCACATCGCCCGGGCCCTTGACGAGGCCGGCCGGATGACGGGCGGCTGGCGGAGAAAGCTACGTGAGAAGGGTTAACCATCTGTTCGGGGCCGTGACATCCCATGAGAACCTCATGGGATCGTTTCGCCTCGCCCTCAAAGGCTGCAAACGGACGCCCTCGGTCTGCCGGTTCATCTTCCATCTGGAATCCGAGCTGATCGGACTCCAGGACGCTCTGATATCCGGTGAATACCGCCCGGGCGGCTACCGGTTTTTCACTATCCAGGACCCCAAAGCGAGAATCATCGCCGAGGCCCCGTTCCGGGACCGGGTTGTCCACCACGCCGTCGTCCGGGTTCTGACGCCGGTTTACGAACGCCGATTCATTTACGACTCGTATGCCACCCGTGTCGGCAAGGGGACCCACGCCTCGGTTCGGCGGGCCCAACAATTCGTCCGTAAACGGCCCTGGTATCTCAAAGCCGACATTGAAAAGTTCTTTGACAGCGTTGACCACGGGATTCTGATGGAGATCATCGAGCGGAAGATCAAGGACCGCCGACTGCTCAGCCTCTTGCGGGTCATCATCGACAACGCCCCGGTGCCCGGAAAGGGGCTGCCCATCGGCAACCTCACCAGCCAGTTTCTGGCCAACGTCTATCTGGACCCCCTGGATCATCACGTCAAGGAGACTCCGAGAGCACCGCCTTACCTGCGCTATATGGACGATTTCGTGCTCTTTGGGCATTCCAGTTCCGAGATGCTGGCCTGGAAAGAGCGGATCGAAACCTTTTTATCCGATCACCTGGCGCTCCGGCTCCACGCTCGGGCCACTTATATCAACCGATCTGCCCATGGGCTGAGCTTTCTGGGCATGCGGATTTTTCCGAATCTCCTCCGCCTCCGGCCGGCCAACCGCCGGCGGAGCCTGAAGCACATCCGCAACCGGGTCCGACAATGGCGGGAGGGGTACATCACCGAGGAGCGGATGGCCCAGAGCCTGACCAGCATCGTCGGCCATTTGCGATTTTTTCAATTTCAGGGCTTGAAATGATCCTTGAAGACGGCTTAAAAGGGACGTGGAGGCCGGGCCGATGCGATGGCACCAACCGGGTGATCCGGGGCGGGAGCTGGAACAACACACCGGACAACGTGCGTTGCGCCAACCGTAACCGCAACACCCCCGCCAACCGGAACCACAACTTGGGCTTTCGCCTTGCGAGCACAGGGGACCGGCAGCATTCGGCGCCGTCACGGCGGCCCGGACCGTCCTCTCCCCTGTCCAGGCCCGGTCTCCGGCATCCCGGCGCTCGTCGGGATCGAACAGGTAAGGCGTGACCGGGGCTCGTAGGGTCGGCGGCCGGCAAAGCCGGTCCGCTTCCCGATGGTCCCGGTCAGGCCATCCGCACGAGGGGGAATTAAAACCATGCACCTTTTCATTGAGATCGAGCGAGAGGCTGAAATCTGCACGGGACGGATCCACGAGGGCAACCCGACTTTTTCCCGGCCCCTGGAGGCTTTGGCGCTCCGTCCGGAAGACACCGTCACCATTGACGGTCAAAACTATCCGCTGGGCGAGCTGACGGAGCGGCTGATCGCGTTTAAGTCGGCGGACCTCCGGTCGATCTTCGATGAGCGGGGGCAACTGGCTAATTGATATCACTCCCTCTCCTTTAGGGGAGGGGGTCGGGGGGAGGGGTTTGATGAGCCGGGTGAAACGAATGGCCCAAACAATGATCATGGCCCGGAAATTTAAGGAGGCTTTCAAATGCGGATCAGTGATCGCATTTCAATTGATCCCAACATCCGTCATGGAAAACCGTGCGTCTCAGACCACCGGATTCCGGTCTATATGGTGTTGGAGCTGGTCGCTCAGGGAATCGGTTTCGATGACATCATCGGAACGTATTACCCGAATTTGACCAGAGAAGACATCTCGGCGTGCGTCGTTTATGCCAGGCATCTTGTGCAGCCGGAACCGATAGGAGAACCGGAATAGGGACAATGGGACCATGAAGCTTTTCGCCGACGAATGCATCTATCTGGATGGACACTATCAACCATCGCCGGCACGGCTAAAGACCTCCGAGGTTTCCAAAACATTGGAAACCTCGGAGGTCTTCAGGGGCTCAATCCGCGGATAAACAAAACCCCGCTTGAAATGAGCCTTCCAAACAGCGTATATGACCTGTCCGGGGTCCGACGGGTCGGCGGCCGGCAAAGCCGGTCCGCTTCCTGATGGTCCCGGTCAGGCCATCCGCACGAGGGGGAATTCAAACCATGCACATTTTCATTGAGATCGAGCGAGAGGCTGAAACCTGCACCGGACGGATTCACGAGGGCAACCCGACTTTTTCCCGGCCCCTGGAAGCTCTGGCGCTCCGGCCGGAAGACACCGTCACCATTGACGGTCAAAACTATCCGCTGGGCGAGCTGACGGAGCGGCTGATCGCGTTT
>CAZWGY010000516.1:0-3354 GCA_964633575.1 uncultured Desulfobacteraceae bacterium | reverse complement strand
CTACCGAACCCCCGCCACCATTTGCAAAGCGACAACCGCGTCGGCCAAACCGGTCATCCCGTCCCCGTCCAGGTCCACCGGAGCCAGGACAAAACCATCAATCACCGCCCGGAGCGCCGCCACCGCCATCCCCAAATCCGGTTCGCGCCGGATGGGCAAAACCCGGATATCATCGATATAGACCCCTTCCGCTGAATCATTCTCATTGCTGACAAACCGGAACCTCAGCCGGAGACCGGTCCCCGGAAGATACGCCGACAGGTCATACTCGTAGGGCAGCCAGTCGTTGCCCGTGGTCAGGGTCCCGAGGGCTCCGCCGGAGCCGATGAAATCGAGGACCTCCCAGCCGTCCCCTCCGTCCACCTCCACGTAAAGGCCATCGGTCCCGTAGTTGGGAAACTCGTACCAGCACCAGAAGGACAGCTTTGCATCCCGGCCGACCGGAAACGGGCCGGTCTCGAGGACGCTGTCGGCCAGATGGGCATAGGTCCCGGTCGCCTCATCCCCGCAATACCAGCTCACCTCACCGGAATGATGCCGCCGCGATGAGAGATGCCATCCGTCTCCCGGCCCCTCATGGTGCCAGGCGGCCGGTCCCGCTTCCAGATCATCGGCAAACCCGATCTCCCCCACCGGAACAACGGCCGATACCGACAGCGGCGGCCCGCCCGGGGACTCCCACCCGATCTCCAGCTCCGGAAACGCCGGGACCGGGCAGTCCTCGGCCACCGAAGCCGCCGTATCGATGGTCCGGGACTGGCCCGGGGCCAGCGGTTCGACATCGACCGAAGGCCCCGTAACGGTCAGCCGGTCGTCCGCCGGACTCAACGCCGCCGTGACGCCTTCCGCTGCCGCCAGTCCGGTATTGGTCAGGGTCATCCGGACCGTCACCGAATCTCCCGGCCCGATGGCCCCGGTCGTCCCGGCCGGACCAAGGACGGCGTACCCGTCAACATTGAGCACCGGGGTCGCTCCGGTCAAGGTCAGGGACCGCTCCCAGAGGTTGCCCGCCCCCGCCGCCACCAGATCGGCGGCCAGGGTCAATGTCTCGCCGTTGGCCAGATCGGCGGGGACGTCGAGAAAAACCGCTTGGGGGACCGTGACCGCCCCGCCGGGGTCGATGTCGCCGACGGCCACCTCCCGGACGACGCCACCCGGCCCCGTAACCCGAGCCCAGACCTCATCGGCCAAAGCGTTCCCGGTGTTCCGGAAGATCAAATCCAGAAAAGCCGTCTCCCCCGGCGTCACCAGAACGGGCGGCCCGTCCGGGGCCTCGATCTCCACCCCGACAAACGGGCCGTCGGCCACCAGAGCGAAGGTGCTTTCATGGGGGAAAAAATTCCGGGCGGTGACCGTCACTTCCACCGGCCGGGCCGGGTCGGCGCCATCCAATGTCAACCGAGCATCCCCGTCCGGGCCGGTCTCCGCCACCGCGTAAAGCCCCCCGTCCTGCATCAGACAGACCGTCGCCCCGGCCACCGGACCAGCCCCATCCGAAACCCGGACCACAACGGTGTCCCCATCGGCCGGGACCTCATGGGGGTGAGCCACCGAAAGCCGGGCCGGGGTCCCCGTCCAGACCGGCATTTCGGGATCGCCCAACAGGTTGACGTTGTACTGGCACCACCGGTAAACATTGGCCTGGGCCGAAAACGGGACGTAAACCGACTTGGCCGCCGCCAGAGCCTCGCCGATCCGGTGGTGGCCGGTTTTCAACAATTGTTTGAAAAACTCCTGGTCGTATCGGTCGGAGTAGCCGTATTCCGGATTGCCGGGACTGCCCCAGCCGTACCGGGAGTTGCCGATAAAGGCCACGCCCCCGCCGTTGGGAGCGGTGACGAAGTGCTCGGCCACGCAGTCCCGGTCAAAGGCCGCCGGCCAGCAGCCGATGGAAAAAAAAATCCCGTACATCGGCGCGTTGGTCAGGGCGTCCATGGTGGAGATGAACAACCATCCGCTCCCCACGGACATGAGGTTGGAGCCGGCGTGGCCGTCGTGGTTGATCAGATGAGCCCCGGCATTCAGGGCCGCCGTGGCGGTCGCCGAACTTTCATTGCCCAGCGACTCGTAGAGCTTCGTGATCGGCTTGAAAAACCGGGGGACGTACCGGTCGGCGATAAGGTCCTTGCTCAGCCCGGAATCGGTGTACGGGTTGCTCCAGAGGACCTCGGCCAGGAAGAGCATCTCGGCGAGATATCCGGACGGCGGCCGGCGTTCGTAGGTGAGGACCTTCCCGACGAAAACCTCGGCTTCCTCGACGGTTTCCACCGGAGCCCGGCCCACGAAGACCTCCGGGTAGAGATCGATTCCGTCTTCAACCTCGCCGAAAATCCCGTCGCCGTCCGCGTCCCAGTCGCCGTCGAGATCCGAAAAATAGAGGTCGGAGGGGATGTAGTTGTCCGAATAGCGGCCGGTCTCGCAATCCATGGCAAAGGCGGTCCGGTGGGGCACCACATCGGTATCGCCGCCCAACAGCACCCAATCGGTCCCCCACCGGGCATGGGCATCCTGGATAAACATCCGGACCGACTCGGCGCCGTCCCGGCCGGCATACTGATCCCCGATCCACTCCAGGGTTACGATGGCCGCCGACAGCCCCTTCCGCCGCTTCCAGTCCGCCAGGGGCTCGAAGGTCGGCTCAAAGGCCTCGGAGGTGATGATCAGATATCGGTGGGTCCCGGCCGGCAGTTGAGTCCGGCGGCGGCGAGGCGCCGGCTCTCCGGAGGGCCGGTCCAGATCGCCGGGGTTGACCACCAGCCCGTCGAGCACCCGCCGGGCGGGCGATCCGGGGATGGCCGTTGAAAAGCCATCGACCCCGGCGGAGCGATCCTCACGGGTAACCAGCCGGACCGTGAGCGATTCGTTCAGGATCAGCCGGCCTTCCGGCGGATGCCACTGAACCGGGTAAACCGCCACCGAGGCCACGCCCTGTCCGGCCAGGGTCCCCTGGTGGAGAAACCGGGCCGCTTCAACTGGAAAAGGCCCGTCGGCCGCATAGATAGCCGGGTCGGGATCGACCGTCTCGACCTCCGGCCGGGAAAGCGGCGTTGGCGGCGGGACCGGTTCGGGGCGATGTTGACCGGGGAGATCCGTCCACTGTTCAACGGTCACCTCGACGCCAACGGCCCGCCGCCCCGCCGGGACCGCCAGATGGACGATCCGGACGGGGAGCGCCGGCGCCCCTGCCTGATGGGTGAGATCGAGCCCCCCATACCGCACCCGGTCCCATCCGTCGGCCGTTTCAATGCTGATGGAAGCCGGGTCGAATTGAAAGGTCCGCCCGTCCTCACCGGCCGAAGCGGGGCACGGACAGGCCGCCCAGATCACCCCTGAAATCGCCAGACAGATCCATAA
>CAZWGY010000515.1:0-3357 GCA_964633575.1 uncultured Desulfobacteraceae bacterium | reverse complement strand
TGCCGACATTTACGTGCGGTTTCTTGCGCTCAAACTTCTGCTTGGCCATCTCCTCTACCTCCCGTGGTGACTATGTTTCGATCGAAACCGTTGCGTCTGCGTGCAGCGCTCGCCCAAAACGTGGGGTGACCCTTCAGGCCGAACCGAATAAGAATAAATATGGAGCCCACGACCGGAATCGAACCGGTGAACCTCTTCCTTACCAAGGAAGCGCTCTACCGACTGAGCTACGTGGGCTTGTCATCCGAAATGATACCGGCATTCGCCGGATGCGTTGGCGCTGTCTGGAGCGGGAGACGAGACTCGAACTCGCGACATCCAGCTTGGAAGGCTGAAGCTCTACCAACTGAGCTACTCCCGCGTCGTTATGTCTAACGATGGAATTTCAACTTGCCCGCCCCTACATAAACCGGTATAAAACTCTCCGGCAGGCATCCTCAAGGTGCGCGCTCTACGCCGTAAGCATCATGCAGGCAGTCATGTAGTTCATCGATCCCCGTTCCGGCAATCTCCTACATGGACTTACGAATAGGATGGTGGTGGGGGGAGGATTCGAACCTCCGAAGGCTTCGCCGACAGATTTACAGTCTGTTCCCTTTGGCCGCTCGGGAACCCCACCTATGTCACGCCGCTGGAGCCAGCGAAGGGACTCGAACCCCCGACCTACTGATTACAAATCAGTAGCTCTACCAACTGAGCTACGCTGGCCCAACCTTATTGACGTCTGCTTTTCAAACAATCCGTATGACGGCCCGCCGCCATAGAATTCTGCTTTTTACTCCCATAGCCGGCGAATTGCAAACCCGATTATGGTCGATTATCAGCGATTATTCGTAAATATCCAGATATCAGCTTGTCTTTCTTGCAATCAGACGAAAACGCGCAGTATTTCGATTAAAAGAGTCCGGCCATCCGGCCCCGGCTTCACACTTTTCTACCCGGAAATACGCCATTCCCCCCATTGTCAACCGGATACAAACCATGAGACAAGTTTATCGTTCAACATGGTCGGCGGATCCCGTCGGTTCGGCGACCCGTTTCAAAACTCGACCAGACACAGATACCAATGGCCAAATCAGACGAAAAAGCGGAAAAGCTTGACAGATGCTCAGTCTGTTTTGTAATGGCAAGGCGTGTACCTGACGGTTCCTTTCCCATGCCGTCGTACGCTTTGCCGCACCGGCCCGTTTACAGGCGTCCCAATGATCGCCATTGGCCGGGTGAGGATGTGAGGCCCTCATACCGAGTCCAAATCCACCTGCTGTACGACGTTCTCTATATCCTTAATCAGGAGTCGAAGATGAGATCCGGAACAATTATAGTGTTCACAGCCCTGCTCTTTTTTTCTGGTTGCGCCCACACCCTTCAAGATGCTACCGAGCCCACATCGGCCGATCCCGCCACCGCTCCGTCAGGTCCCCCGGCCGATCATGCCGGTCCGCCCGCCGAGCCTCTCCTGGCTGAAATCGACCCGGCCGCCGCGCTGATCACCGGCCACATCCTGCCCTTCCCGGCATCCACGGAGCCGCCCTTTGATCCTATCCCACCGATGTCCGTGCCGCCCGGCATTGAGGGAGCCGACGATCTGGTTGACGCGGCCGAAATCCCCCCCGACGTCCCGGAACGCCCGGCCGACACCCAGACCGCCATTGATGAGGCCCTGGAACACTGTCGGATTTCCCAGGACCTCTGGCAACAAGGAGAGCTGGAAAACGCCCTGGAGGCTTTGGACACCGCTTACGCCCTTATCCTTCAGGTGGACACCGAAAACCAACCCAAGCTCATGCAGCAAATCGATGACCTGCGTTTCATGATCTCCAAACGGATACTCGAGATCTATGCATCCCGAAACATCGTGGTCAACGGGCAACACAACGCGATCCCCATCGTGATGAACCAGTATGTCGAGGCGGAGATCAAGTTGCTGACCGCAAGCAACCGGAACTTTTTCATCAATGCATACAAGCGGTCCGGGAAATACCGCCCGATGATCGAAGCCGCGCTGGTCGAGGCCGGACTCCCCAAATGTCTGTCCTGGCTGCCGCTTATCGAAAGCGGCTACCGATGCAACGCCCTCTCCCGGGCCCGGGCCTTGGGACTCTGGCAGTTCATCCCCTCCACCGGCTACAAATTCGGCCTCAAGCGGAACCGCTACATCGACGAACGTCTCGACCCGGTCAAATCGACGGAGGCCGCCATCGCCTATCTCAAAGCGCTCCATAAAATCTTCGGCGACTGGGCCACGGTGTTAGCGGCCTACAATTGTGGAGAGGGGCGGGTCCTTCAGGTCATCCGGGAACAGAACATCAACTATCTCGACAACTTCTGGGACCTCTACGAACGGCTTCCCCGGGAAACCGCCCGATACGTCCCCCGGTTCCTGGCAACCCTTCACATTATCGAAAATCCGGCTAAATACGACTTCGCCGAAATCACGCCCCACTCCCCATTGAGCTACGAAACCGTCACCATCTCCCGGCAGGTTCATCTAAAAACGATCGCCCAGGCCATCGATACCTCCATGGAGACCCTCAAAGCGCTCAACCCCGAACTCCGCTACGATATCCTTCCCGCATCAGCGGATTATGAGCTGCGGGTACCACCGGGCATGGGAAAGACCGTTCTCGCCCGGATCGATTCGCTGCCGATCCACAACGCTCCACAGCCCGCTGCCTATGTGTATCATCGGGTCCGCCGAGGGGATACCCTCTCCACCATCGCCCGGAAATACGGCACCAGCATCGAAAAGATCACCAAAGCCAACCGGATTTCCCGGCGGAGCATTATCGTTGGAGGCCAGCGGCTGAGAATCCCCTGCCAGAACTGTGAGCCCCGGACCACCACCGCTTCCCGTTCATCCCAATCCCGCCGGACAATCGTCAACCATAAGGTCCACAGCGGCGATTCTCTGTGGATTATCGCCCGAAAGTATGATACGACCACCAAGGCGATTCAGCGCGCCAACGGGATGAAGGGAACCCGAATCGCCATCGGCCAGGTGCTGAAAATCCCGACCGCCGAGACCGGCCGGCCCAAGAGCTACCGCACCTACCAGGTTAAACGGGGTGATATCCCTTTTGAGATCGCCCGGCGGTATAACATGCCGCTCCAGAGATTCCTGAAGGTCAACCAACTGACCGAAAGCAGCAAGATCTTTCCGGGTCAGAAGCTCTATGTCGAATAGCGCCTCCCGCCCCCGTAGCTCAGTGGATAGAGCAATGGATTCCTAATCCATGTGCCGCAAGTTCGATTCTTGCCGGGGGCACCACACCGCCGACGGGCCAGCTTTCAGGAGCCGGCCCGTTTTTTTTGCCGGAGGAAAGGGTCCGTCAATGAAACCCCAACCCGCCACCAACC
>CAZWGY010000514.1:0-3359 GCA_964633575.1 uncultured Desulfobacteraceae bacterium | reverse complement strand
CGATTTCGATTTCGATTTCGATTTCGATAACCCATTACCCATTACCCATAACCTATAACCTATCACCTATCACCTATTACCTATCACCTATCACCGGAAGATATGCGCTATCTCCTCTACCTGAGCTTTCGCGGCCTGTTTTCAGTCCAGCGGCGATTCCGGCGCCGGTTCACCCGGGGCGGCCGGCTCCTGTTTTTCGGGATCATCGCCGCGGCGGTGGTGGGGATCGACACCAACCGGACCATGGGGTATCAGGTTTTTACCCTCATGACGGCGATCATCCTGACGGGGGCCGCCGGGACCCCGTTTTTCCGGGCCCGTTTTTCCGCCCGCCGGGACCTGCCCCGATTCGGCACCGTGGGCGAGCCCCTGACCTACCGGATCGAGATCCGGAACCGCTCCCGCCGGCCCCAGCGGAGCCTGGTCCTCTTTGATGAGGGGGCCGACCCCCGCCCCGACTACCAGACCTTTGCCAACACCCCGGAACCGGGGGAGAGGGAGCGGAACCGATTTGACCGGTGGATCAAGTTCTACCGCTGGCAGTGGCTGGTGGGCGAGGCTGGTGGCGACCGGCCCCGGGATGTTCCGCTGCCGCCCCTGGCCCCCGGCGAGACGGGTGTGGTGGAGGTCCGCATTATCCCCGGCCGGCGGGGGTCGCTTCGGCTGACGGGGATCACCGTGGCTCGGCCGGACCCCCTGGGAGTGATCAACGCCCACGTCCGCATCGCTTTGCCCCAGTCGGTGATGGTCCTGCCCCGGCGTTACGATCTCCCTCCCATCCGGCTGCCGGGAAATCGACGGTATCAGTCCGGCGGCGTGGCCCTGACCACGTCGGTGGGCGAATCAGAGGAGTTTGTCTCCCTCCGGGACTACCGGCCGGGGGACCCCATCCGCCACATCCATTGGAAGAGCTGGGCCCGGACCCGGAAGCCGGTGGTCAAGGAGCATCAGGAGGAGTTCTACGTCCGCCACGCCCTGGTTCTAGACACCTTTTACCGGGACGGCCGGACTCCGGTTTTCGAGGCGGCCGTTTCGGTGGCCGCATCCTTCGCTTCCACCGTCCGGACTCAGGACTCCCTGCTCGATTTGATCTTTGTGGGGCCCGAGGCATACTGCTTCACCTCCGGCCGGGGCCTTGGCGGGGACGAGCGGACCCTGGAGGTCCTTGCTTCGGTCTCTCCCCGGCGGGACCAGCCTTTCGAGACCCTCCCGCCGCTGGTGCTCCGCCGGGCCGATGCCCTGAGCGGCTGCATCTGCGTCCTGTTGAGCTGGGACGAGCCCCGGCGGGACTTTGTGGGACGGCTCCGAGCCCTGGGGCTCCCCACCCTGGTTCTGGTGGTGGTCCCGGATGGGGCGGGGCCTCTCGATCCCGGCCCCATGGCGGACCGGCCGGACCGGCTCCGGCCACTGAGGGTGTCCCGGATCGCCGAGGATCTGGCCCGGCTATGAAGACTCCGCCGCTCCTGCTGGGGGCCTGTCTGATCTTCTGGGGATGGCGGACCGGCAACCCGCTGCCGGCCGCCGGCGTCGCGGTTATCCTGGAAGGGGCCCGGTGGGTCCGGCTCCGGTGGACCCTCGAGCTGGCCGACATGATCCGGATATCGGACCTGTGTACGCTGATATTCGTGGGGCTGGTGGTTTTTCTGTTCACCACCACCCGGCCGTCTCTGATCATCTTCGTGGCGCTCCAATGGATTCCGATCATCTTTTTGCCCCTCATGGTGGCCCACAACTACAGCGAGCCCGAGGGGATCGATATCCGGGCCCTGTCGGTGGTTTTCCGGAAGCAGCGCCAATCCCCCGGCCGGGCGGCGGTCCGGATGGATTTGACCTACCCTTATGCCATTTTGTGTATTCTCTCGGCCGGGGTGGCCAATCTCCGGGGGCCGGGCTATTACATCGGCGTTTTCCTTCTGGCTGGCTGGGGGCTCTGGCCGATCCGGAGCCGTCGGTTTTCCCCGGTCACCTGGGGGGCTCTGTTACTCCTGGCCGGCGTCATGGGCTACGGTGGGCATATCGGCCTTCACGGGCTCCAACTGATCATCGAAGCAAAGGGCATGGAATGGTTTGCCGGAAACGGGGATGTTGATCCGTACCGGAGCGTCACCGCCATCGGGGACATCGTTGAGCTCAAGCCCTCGGACCGAATCCGGTTCCGGGTGAGCTGGGAGGGCGATTCCGCCGAAGCGCGGCCGATCCGGCTCCGGGAGGCCGGCTACAACCGTTATCAGTCCGGGCGGTGGTTTGCTCTGCCCCGGGAATTCGATCGGTTGACCCCCGTCGCCGGCGGCTCGGTCCGGCGGCTGGGACCCCGGCCGCCAGCCTGGGAGACCCTGACCGTCAACGCTCCCACCCGGGACGGGCGGGCGGTCCTCAAGCTCCCCATCGGCACATTCGAGGTCGAGGGCCTTTCGTCCAGCCGGATGCTGAAAAACCCATTCGGCGCGGTCAAGGCGGATGAGGTTCCCGGCCTGATTCGATACACGGCCCGGTTCGGTTCGGGTGCCTGGGTCGGCGCCCCGCCGGGCGAAGGTGATCTGGGGCTGGGAAACAATGATAGCCGGCTGCGCCGCGCCCTGGATGGGGTGATCTCGGAGCTCCGGCTAGAAAGCCTTTCCCCCGAGGCGGCCGCCGATCGGCTCACCCGATTTTTTCGGGACCGGTTTACTTATGCCATCGGCGATGGCGGCCGGCGGCCGGACCTGGGCGAGTTTCTCAGCCGGACCCGACGGGGCCATTGTGAATACTTTGCCACCGCCACCGTGCTGATTCTCCGCCGGATCGGCATCCCGGCCCGATACGCGGTGGGCTATCTGGCTCATGAGTACAGCCGGCTGGAAGACCGCGTGGTGGTCCGGGACCGTGACGCCCATGCCTGGGCGCTGGCCTGGATCAACGGCGGTTGGCGTGAGGTGGACACCACTCCCCCCGACTGGACCCGGATCGAAGCGGCCGCCACTCCCGCCTGGCAACGGGGATTCGATCTGCTGAGCTGGGGGGGACATTTCTTTTCCCGATGGCGGTGGGGTCAAGTCGATCTGGGGCTTCACGTCCTCTGGCTGCTGATCCCGCTGCTGATCATCCTTGTCCGGCGGGCATCCATCAGGGGGAGACTCCGGCGAACCGTCGGGGCGGAGGGGGACGGCGGGAACTCGCCGGTTCCGCGATTGGGGACCGACTCCGAACTCTATTGCGTGGTCGAGCGGCTGGAGGCGTGGGGGCGACCCCGGCAACCCGGCGAGCCTCTGGGCGAGTGGATTGAGCGGCTGGATGAGGCGCGGGTGGAGATCGACACCGAAACACTCCGGGAAATGCTCCGCCATCACTATCGATATCGGTTCGACCCCGCCGGCATCTCC
>CAZWGY010000513.1:0-3361 GCA_964633575.1 uncultured Desulfobacteraceae bacterium | reverse complement strand
GCTCCGGCCAGGTCGCCATCCCTTACCGCCTTTTCCATTGCATCGGCCACGGCCTGGAGGGCTTCGGCGCCGACGTTGGCGGACGAACCCTTGATGGTGTGGGCCTGGCGGAGGGCACTTTTGGCGTCTTTGGCCGACAGGCACCCTTCCAGCTCCCCGATTCGCCGGGGGATATGATCCAGGAAAACCCGGATGACTTCGGCGACGAGGGTCCGGTCGCCCATCAGGCGCCGGACCATGACGGCCTCATCGAAGGTCCGCGGTTCGGGTTCAGCGGGCATATCGTCGGTCTCTGTGGCGGGCGGATCGGACTGGGGGGCCGGACGGTTGGGAAGCCACTTTTCCAATGCGGCTTGGAGGGCGTCGAGGGTGACCGGCTTGGAGAGATAATCGCTCATCCCGGCCCGGATGCACCGTTCCCGGTCCCCTTCCATGGCGTGGGCGGTCATGGCGATGATGGGGATGGCGGGGTTTCGGACGCCGGTCTGAGGGTCGCGGATTCGCCTTGCGGCCTCCAGCCCGTCGATTCGGGGCATCTGGACATCCATGAGCACCAGGTCGTAGTCCCGATGGCGGAGGGCCTGGATTGCCTCGGCGCCGTTTTCCGCGAGGTCCATGTGTACGCCCAGTCGAGCCAGGATACCCTTGGCCACCCGCTGGTTGGTGGGGTCGTCTTCAGCCAGCAGGATTTTTCCGTTAAGCCGCCGCATTTCCCGGATGGCGTGTCGGGTGATCAGGGGCCGGGAGGCCTTGGGGACGGGCTCATCCTCGCCGGCCAGGACCGCGCCCAGGCAGTCGAAGAGGTCCGACTGTCGGACCGGTTTGGTGAGGTAGGCGGAAAATCCGATGGCGGCCAGCCGTTTGGCGTCGCCTCGCTTGCCGCCGGAGGTGAGCATCACCAGGCGGGTGTCGGCGAGGTCCGGATCGTCCCGGACCGTCCGGCCGAGGGTCTCGCCGTCCATCTCCGGCATCCGCATATCGACCAGGGCTACCTGGATGGGGTCGCCGGCCGCGTGGTGCTGGTGGAGCTGGTGGATGGCGGCCGGACCGTCGGAAACCGCATCCACCCGGCCGCCCCAGGCGGTGATCTGAGCGGTCAGGATTTCCCGGTTGGCGGTGTTGTCGTCCACGATGAGGAACCGGGCTCCGCTGATGTCGGCCGGGGGACGGGTCTCGGCCGGAGCGGACCCCCTTTCGAACCGGGCGGTGAACCAGAACGTCGATCCAACGCCCGGCTCGCTGTCGATGCCGATGGTTCCGCCCATCATTTCGGTGAGGCGCTTGGAGATGGCCAGGCCGAGGCCGGTGCCGCCGTATTTTCGGGTGGTGGAGGCGTCGGCCTGGGTGAAGGATGCAAAAAGGTGGGGTTGCTGTTCGGCCGGAACCCCGATGCCGGTGTCCCGAACCGAAAACCGGATTACCACGTTCTCCCCGGTCTCCGCCTCCCGGATCGCCCGGACGACGATCTCCCCGGATCGGGTGAACTTCACCGCGTTTCCGGCGAGGTTGACCAGGATCTGGCGGAGCCGGCCCGGGTCCCCCCGGAGATAGGTCGGGACGTCCGGGTCGGCGGCGCAGATGAATTCGAGCCCCTTGTCGTGGGCCTGGGTCGCGAGCATGGCGGCGAAGTCGTCCAGGAGGGCGGGGAGGTTGAAATCGATGACCTCCAGGTCGAGCTTGCCGGCTTCGATTTTCGAGAAGTCGAGGATGTCGTTGATCAGGGTCAGGAGGGATTCGGCGGAGGCCTGGAGGGTTTCCGTGTAATCCCGCTGCTCGTCGGTGAGGGCGGTGTCGAGGAGCAGGCCGATCATTCCGATGATCCCGTTTAAGGGGGTCCGGATTTCGTGGCTCATGTTGGCGAGGAACTCGCTTTTGGCCCGGTTGGCGGACTCGGCCCGCGCCGCCATCTGATTGGCGAAAGCGGTCTGCTGGGAAAGGCGGCTGTTCAGGGCCTCGGCCGCCTCCATGGCCTCGCGGAGCTCGGCCTCGGCCCGCTTCCGCTCGGTGATGTCGTCGATGACCCAGACGGCACCCCGCCCGAGATCGGGCGGATCGATGGCCTTGCCGTTGAACAGGCACCAGACGGTCCGCCCGGTTTTGTGGCGGAGCGGGTATTCCACGTGAACCATCTCCCGCTCGGCCAGCCGCCAATAGTATTTCTCCCCGAATTCGACGAATTGCTCGTGAGAGAGGTGGAACCGCTCGGGGCTCCACCCCACGAGGTCCTCGGGGGCGTAGCCGAGGATCTCGGCCATCCGGCGGTTGACCCGGGTGATGATCCGGTTGTGGAGGACCATGATTCCCACCAGGCTCGTCTCCAGGATGGCCTCCTGCTGGGCCGCCACCTCCCGGAGCACCCGCTGAGCGTGGTGGCGGGCGGTGACATCGTCGAAAGTGGCAAATACCTGATAGGGCGCCGTTTCACCCTCCCGGAACAGGGGGATGGCGTTGACGACGATCCAGGTGTAGTCGTTTTCATCCGGCCGGAGGACCCCCATGGTGACGTTGTGGACCGGCCGGCCGGTCCGGAGCGCCTCGATGGCGGGGTGCGCCTCGCCGGAAAAGGGGGAGCCGTCCTCCCGGACGCATTGCCAGCGGGTATCGGTCGAATGTTGGCCGACGATCCGGGAGACCGGCCGTCCCAGGATTTGCTCCGCAGCCCGGTTGGCGGAAAGGATCAGGCCGTTGGTGTCGTGGTAAACCACCCCCTGGGCCATGCTGTCGAAGAGCCGGCGGTAGCTCTCCTCGCTTTTCTGGAGAGCCGCCTCGGTTCGACGCCGCTCGGTGATGTCCCGGGCGATCCCGAGGTAGGCCGTCACGGTGCCGGCGTCGTCCCGCATGGGCGAGGCATTGGAGGCGTGCCAGCGCCACCGGCCGTTTTGGTGACGGACCCGATACTCGACCCCCTCCTGCTTTTTCCCGGTCCGGATCACCCGTTCGAGAAACGCCTCGCAGGCGGGCGCGTCGTCCGGATGGACAAACCGGTGAAAGGATTCCCCGATCACCTCGTCCACCGGATGTCCCAGGACTTCCGACCAGTTGGGCGAAACGTAGGTGAAGACCCCGGCCGGGTTGAGGGTGTACATGATGTCGCTGGCATTTTCCACAAAGGACCGGAAGCGCTGCTCGCTGGCCTCCAGCTCGGCGATCCGGGACTCCAGGGCCTGGATCGTCTCCGCGTCGGTCTTGCCCATGGTATTGGCCTCTTCGTCCGCCGGCGGCGCTGGGGAGCGGGGCGCCGGCCGGCTATTCCGTCAGAACCCGCCGGACGGCCGCCGCCAGGGTTCTGAGGCTATAAGGGTTTTGGGTCATGATCATCGTTTGGGCCATTCGTCTCGCCCGGCTCATCCAACCCCTCCCC
>CAZWGY010000512.1:0-3411 GCA_964633575.1 uncultured Desulfobacteraceae bacterium | reverse complement strand
CTCATCACTCATCACTCCTCCCGTTTGACATTTGGCCGGAGGCCGCGTAAAACCGGCCCTGGACCGATAAGCGGGGGACGGCCACTACGGGCAACGTCCTCGAAGGATGGTGACATGGGCAGATTCGCGATTCTCATCTTCATGGCGCTGGCCCTGATCCTGGCCAGCATGAAAAACTGGAAATACTTTCTGGGGCTCCTTTTGATCTTTTCCGCCGGTCTGCTGGGGCTGTTCTACTATAATATGCGGATGATCGAGTCCCAACTGGCTGAACAATCCGCGGACCGGGCCATCGAGATCGTCCGGGTGGCGGTCGATGACGCCAAAAAGGCCCTGTTTATCGACGCCGGCTTTCAGCTTCATTTTCGAGAAGCCCACGGGCTGGTGGTCAACCCCCGGAAGCTCGACACCGCGGAGATGGCCACGGTTGACCCGGACGGTCTGGACGGACTCTGGCCGTCGGACGCCGCCCCGGCCCGGGAATTCATCGAGAGCCAGGGTCGAGCCGGACTCACCGCCGAAACGATCTGCGGGTCGCCTCTGGTGCTGCTCACCTGGTCCGACGAGGCCGACGCTTTGGCCCGCGCGGGCGCCGTCGAGAAGCGGGATAATGTCTGGAAGGTCACCGACCCCGCCGCCCTCTTCACCTGGGCCGCCGAGGCCCGCCCTTGGAGCGACCTGGGACTCCGGGGCCGGGATGCGCCCCTGTCGGTCGTCACGCCCTCGCCGGACAAGAGCCCGGTGGGTCTCGCCCTGGTCAAGCTGCTTGTAAACGTCTTCATCGACCCGTCCTCAACACCTGACGAATCTCCCGCCGCGGCGCTGGCGGCCCTGAATGGCATTGACAACGTCGAGGAGACCGCCGCCGGTTTGTTCAACCAGTACATCCGGCAGGGGGCGGGGGCCTATCCGCTGATCGCGGCCGCTGAGCACCAGGTGGTGGCTTTTTACGTCGATCGTCCGGACTACCGGGACCGGCTCCAGAACGCGGTCCGGGTTCTCCATTTCGACCCCCCCGTGATGATCGGGCACCCGTTCGTGGCCCTTACGGATTCCGGCACGGCGTTCCGGACCGCCCTGAAGGACCCGGGCGTCCAGCAAGCCCTCTGGGAGCGCCACGGGTTCCGGCCGGCCGTGGCGGAAATCGCCCCGCCGCCGGTCCTGGAGCCTCTCGGCCTGCCGGAGACACTCCAGCCGCCCCGGCCGGACCCCCCGGCCGGGCTCCTGGAAGCCGTCCTGGCCGGAATGGTCGGATGACCTCCATCCTGGTCGTCGATGACGAGCGCGCCATCCGGCACCTGTTGTCCACCGTCCTCAGCCGGGAAGGCCATGCCGTTACCGCGGTCCGTGAAATGGCCGATGCGATCCGGGCCATCACCGACGAAACCTTCGACTTGATCCTCACCGACATCGTCCTGGGGTCCCAAACGGGTCTGGACCTCCTGGCCGAGGCCCGGGTCCGCCGGCCTCGAACCCCGGTGGTCCTGATCACCGGGCACCCTACGGTGGAGACCGCGGCTCGGGCCGTCCGGCAGGGCGCCTTCGACTACCTGGTCAAGCCGGTGAGCCGGGAGCGGCTGCTCCAGACCGTCAAGGTCGCCCTCCGACACCGGGCGGCCCTCCAGCGGGAAGCGGCCCTTGAAGCCGAGCTCAGGCGACAGAAGCAGCTCTACCAGCGGGTGGTCGAAGACCAGGCCGAAATGATCTGCCGGTTCACCCCCGACGGCACCCTCACATTCGTCAACCGAGCTTATGCCGACCAATTCGGCATCCCGGCCGACCGCCTCGTGGGAACCCGTATTTTCGACCTGACTCCCGAACCGGACCACGACGCCATGCGGGCCAAGATCGGCGCCATGCGGCCCGACCAGCCGGTATCATCCATGGAGCACCGGGTTCGGCTGCCGGACGGGGAGATCCGGTGGCATTCCTGGCAGGATCGAGCATTGTTCGACGACGCCGGCCACCTGACCGAACTCCAGTCCGTGGGCCGGGACATCACCGCCCGAAAGGCGGCCGAGGCATCCCTCGAACGGTCCCAGGCGGAGCTGGAGACCCTCTTTCAGACCATTCCCGAGGGCATCCTGACGGTGGACGGCGACCTCCGGGTGGTCCGGAAGAACCGGGCACTGGATGCTATCTGCCCGGCCTTCCTTCACGACCCGACCGCCGACCGGGACCCGGCCGTCTGCAACGCCGAATGCATCCGGGTTTTAACCCGCACCGTCGAGACCCGCTCCGCCGTCCGGGAATACCACACGGACTGCGACGCCACCTCACCCCCCCGGCGCCTGGTCCTCAACTGCGTCCCTCTGTCCGGCCGGCGAGGCCAAGGCCAGCGGGCTCTCCTGGTGGTTCGAGACATCACCCGGCTCCGGGATCTCGAGGAAAAGCTCCAGGAGCGGGAGTCCATGGGGCGGATTATTGGGGGGAGCGAGCCCATGCAGCGGGTCCACACCCTCATCCGTCAGCTCGCCGACCTCGACAACACCGTCCTGATCACCGGAGAGAGCGGCACCGGCAAGGAGCTGGTGGTGGAGGCACTCCACCTAGGCGGGGCAAGGGCCGCCGGGCCTTTGGTTCGAGTCAACTGTGCCGCCCTGCCGGACGAGCTTCTGGGCTCCGAGCTGTTCGGCCATGTCCGGGGGGCTTTCACCGGCGCCGTCCGAGACCGGGTGGGCCGGTTCCAGGCCGCCGACGGCGGGACCCTCTTTCTCGACGAGATCGGCGACCTCCCCCTCCACATCCAGCTCAAGCTCCTCCGGGTCCTCGAACGCAAGGAAATCGAGCGGGTGGGGGACAACCGAACTCTGACCGCCGACGTCCGGATCGTCGCCGCCACCCACGTGGACCTCCGCCGGCGAGTGGCCGAAGGCCTGTTTCGCGAGGACTTCTACTACCGCCTGAACGTCATCACCATCCCCCTGCCCCCGCTCCGGGACCGGCCTTCGGACATCCCGCTCCTCGTCTCCCACTTCCGCCGTCACTACGGCCGAGCCTTCCACAAGCGGTTCACCGGCATCACCAGCGACGCCATGGACCGCCTTCTGAGCCATACCTGGCCGGGAAACGTCCGGGAGCTCAAGCACGTCATCGAACGGGCCTGCATCCTCTCTCCGGGAGGCCGCCTGGACCTGGCCTCCGTCGGGGAACTCACCCCGCTCACCCCCACCCCTACACCGACCCCTGAGCGAATTCCCGGAGCGGATAACGGCCCGGCGGCGGCCCAGTCCTACGCGGACCAGATCGCCCAGATCCTTCACCGGACCGACGGAAACAAGGCCAAGGCCGCCCGGATCCTCGGGATCAGCCGTTCCACCCTCTATCGCCGACTCCGGGGGAACAACTTTTTTCGGGCGGGACGCCCGCGCTCCCAGGACGGCCGATAGGCGGGCACTATACGGGCGGCCG
>CAZWGY010000511.1:0-3414 GCA_964633575.1 uncultured Desulfobacteraceae bacterium | reverse complement strand
CCACCGGCCCCGTTTTCAGGGCCTCGGTCAATTTTTCCCGGACCTCCGCCAGCCAGGCATCCACATCCGCTTCGGTTTTCAACGTCCGCCGGGAGACCGGCACGAACTGGATTTCCGGCTCCACGATTTCGGCCGCCGCTTTGATGACCTGATCGAACCGGCCGGGGAGGGCCGCGATCCGGTCCGCCAGGGCATTCAACGGCGCGGCGGTCAGGGTCCGGAGTATCTCGTCGGTGGAATCGACCCTGATTTTCGGCCGGTCCTTTTCGGTCAGCTTCTGTTCCGCCAGGAGCTCATTTCGCTGTTCCGGGTTGAGCTTGTCCCAGTTGGCGTCGTCCCGGAGGCGGTCCATGCCCGCTTCGTGGCCGGTCCGGTAGGCCGAGTCCGCCTGGTTCAAGGCGTCCCGGAGGATTTGGGCGAGGGCGGCGACGGCCGGTTTCACCAGGTCGGGGTCGTTGAGGAGCAGGCGCTGGTCCCGGATTTTGTCCGCCCGGGCGCGGTGGGTTTCGGCATCCGACAGGTCCCGGGCATGGGCCAGGAGCCGTTCCAATTGCTCCCACCCGGGGATGCGCTTGTCGATCTTTTCGGCAAGCCCTCGCCAGTCATCGATCCATTGCCGGAGCTCATCCCGGCGGTTGTAGATGGCCAGGAGCTGTTCGTTGCCGGCGGAAAGGCGGATGTCTTCGAGGGCGGAGGGGTCGGGCCGTTCCGGCCGGGGCGGGTCGCCGCCGGCCCTGGCGTTCAGGGCCTCGAGTTTCTGGAGAAAGTCCGGGACGGCCATGAGCTCCTCGCGCTGTTTGGCCGTCACCCCGGCTTTCTGGAGGACCTTCCGGATTTGAATCCGCTGGGCGGTGGTGACGGTGGTGGCTTCGACCTTGAACCGGCTCTTTCCGATCTTCTTTCTGTCCATGGCTTTCGGGTCGATGACCCGGCCCCCGTCATCCTCCGCCCGGATGACGCCGGCCACCAGCAGGACCTGCAATCCGCCGTCCACAGCGTCCCGGGGCCAGCCGTGGGGCGGGGCTTCGAAATGATCGCGAATCCGGGCGCCGGTTTTTCCGCCGGCGATGTAGCCGAGGATCGCCCTGGCGACCGGATGGCCGGATGTCTCCCCGTCGAAGCCCACCGCTTTCAGGGCGTCCGGGGAGCCTTTCTGGGCTCGGGAGAGGACCTTGTCCCAGCCGGGATGGTCGGCCAGGTGGAATTGAGGGTAGAGGCGCTGGAGGGAGTGGTCCGCCGCTTCCAATACCCGGTCCCGGAGGTCGCCGCCGGTGATTTCGTTGCCGCCGCCCTGGAAGACCCGGGCCCCGGAAAAGGCGTCGTCGAGGAGCTCGTTGATCCGCCCATCGGCGGTCCGGCGGGTGGTGTCCATGGCGGCCCGGGCTTCCTGGCCGTCGGGGCCGGCCGGGACGCCCCGTTTTTCGAGGGTGGCGTTGGCGGCCTTGAAGTCGATGAGGCGCCGCCGGAGGTCGTCGGCCGACCGCTTGGGCACGAAGACGAAGACCGTCGGGGACCCGTTACCGGTCTGGAGGGCATCGGCCCGGACGGTCTGCTCATCAACGTTCCAGCCGTCCCGGACCCAGGCGTAAATCTTCCCGTCGGCGTCCGACGGCAATTGAGCGTCGAAGGCCGGCGAGACGGTCCGGGGAACTTTCGACTTGCCATGGACCAAAGACGGCTTGTGGACCCGCTCGCCGAACCGCTTCCGAATCCGGTCGTCCCGTTCCGCGTCGATCCGGTGAGCCTCGTTGGCCAGTTGGCTCCGCTGGTTGTGGAATTCGTCGCTCCAGGCGGCGCTCTCCTCGGTCTGAATCCGGTATTCGGAGCCGACTTTCATGAGAAGCCCGCAGCCGTCCAGGAGGTCGGGGAGGGCGTTTCGGAGCGCGCCGCCGCCGGCCGGAAGGTCTTCGACCATCAGGTCGGCGACGGTCTCGGCCGTGGCGCGGATGCCGATCTCCGAATTGAAGCCGGCGAGCTTGTTGATCAGAAAGACCAGGCCGCAGGCCCGGGCCATCAGTTGGTCGGTCTCCGACCCGTTCCGCCAGGTCATGGTCTTTTCATGGACCTTCCGGGGGAGAAGCCGGTGCTGGAGGAGCTTGTCGGCGGCGTCAAAATAGAGGTAATCAGCGGGGATGACCGTGCCGAGGGGGGCGTCGAGATGGGTCTGGATGGCCTTGTGAACCATGGACAACTGGTTGCGGAGCTGGCTGTCGGTTCCGGTTCGGTCGAGAACCCGGAGGGTCTGCTCCCAAAACCGCCGGCGGACGGGCAGGATGGGGTAATCCTGGGGAAAAGCCGGGATGTCGTCCTCGCGGTGGGTGATGGACGTCCCGGCCAGGTGCCGGGAGATCTCGCCGAGGTTGGCCTGGAGCATCTCCTTGACCGGCCCGATGGCCTCCGGTTTTTTGGCGAGGATGACCTTCCGGACCACCGCCTCGACATCGGCGTCGGAAAGCTCGATCCGGACGGTAAACCGGCCTTCGAGTTTCTTCAGATTGGAGGTTCCGGTCATCGAGGTCTGGCCGGTGCCGATGAAGAGGATCTTTCCCCCGATGTTCTTGCAGCAGGCCTCCACCATCTCCTGGACCGCCCGGGACCGCTGGGTGTCTCCGCCGATGTATTGCTGGACCTCGTCGAGGACGATCAGGGTCAACGGGAATTTCCCGTTCCGGGTCACCGTCTGGCGGATCGCCTTGAGCATCTCGTCACTGCTCACGTCCTGGACAAACGGATAGAGGTTGTTCAGGGTTTCGACGCAGACGGCGCGCGAGGTAAACTGTTCGGGCCGGACCGCCATCAACGCGGCGTGGAGGCTTTCGGCCACGTAGAGGTTGTCGAGCTCCTCTTCCCAATTGCAGTTGCCGCCTTCCACGCGAGCCTTGACGGCGTCGTGGATGCCTTCGGATTTCAGCCAGATGACAAACCGCGCCACGGGATAGCTCCCCGGCAGGCCGGCCGATTTGAAGATGATCCGCAAAAGCGCCAGGCGGACGCTGCCCTCGGCCCCGGACCCGAGGGTTCCGGAGGCGGCGTGGAGGCCGCCGCCCTGGCGCTTGCCCTGGGTGGTAAGCTCCTTGAAAAGGTCCTTGATGCCGGAGGGGAGATTGGCGATCCCCCGGGCCGTGGCCCCGTCCGGAAACGGGGTGTCGAGCCAGAGGGCCCGGAGCATCTTGGCCAGATGGGATTTCCCCGACCCGAAAAACCCGCTGATCCAGACGGCGGGCTGCTCCGGCTGATCGATGTTTTTCATATAGGTCTCGAGGATATGGGCCATCCCCTTTTCGTACTGGCCGTCACAGACAAAGGTTTCCAGCTCGTAGCGAAGAACGTCCATGGCCGCCCGGCTCCGGTCGTCATTGACGCTGGCCACGCCGTCGTTCTTTAATTTTTGTTGGGATGGGTCCTTTTGGTAAA
>CAZWGY010000510.1:0-3426 GCA_964633575.1 uncultured Desulfobacteraceae bacterium | reverse complement strand
CACCTTGGAAATATATATGATTCAGGAGAGTTGGAACGGGAGGCAACTATTTCCATTTTGGAAACAGTTCGTCGGGAGGGCAGCCGAAACGTCAAGCGGAAGCTGGAATACTACAACCTCGACGCCATCATCGCCGTACCGGGAGTATATTTCCGACTTCGATCGGGAAGTAAAGCGCATTCAGGGTGCGCAAAAGGAACACGATGAGTAAAACATCCGAAACCATTTTGGAACATACCGCCCTCGACTGGTTCGCCGCCATCGGCTGGCAAACCGCCTTCGGTCCCGACATCAGCCCGGATGGTCCGGCCCGTGAGCGCCAGGATTACGCCCAGGTCGTTCTCCCCGGCAGGCTGAAAGCCGCGCTGGAAGACATCAACCCGGACATCCCCCCGGATGCCATCGACGAGGCGTTCCGGAAAATCACCCGGACCGAATCTCCGAGCCTCATCGAAAACAACCGCCGGTTCCATCGGATGCTGACCGACGGGGTGGATGT
This sequence comes from uncultured Desulfobacteraceae bacterium, assembly GCA_964633575.1. Taxonomy (GTDB): domain Bacteria; phylum Desulfobacterota; class Desulfobacteria; order Desulfobacterales; family JAABSP01; genus CAYNGG01. The sequence continues at coordinate 2,927 of CAZWGY010000510.1, read as the reverse complement.
CTCCTACCTGGCCGACGGCCGCGAGGTCCACGACAAGGTCTGGCTTCTGGATGTGGACGACATCGAAACCAACGACTGGCTCGCCGTCAATCAGCTCACGGTGGTTGAAGACCGGAAAACCCGGCGGCCGGACGTCGTGGTCTTCGTCAACGGCCTGCCTTTGGGCCTCATCGAGCTGAAAAACCCGGCCGATGAAAAGGCCACCATCCGCCAGGCTTTCAACCAGTTGCGGACCTACAAAGCCGACATCCCCGGCCTGTTTGCCTGCAATGAGCTCCTGGTCATCTCCGACGGCCTGGAGGCCCGGGCCGGTACGCTCACCAGCGGATGGGACCGGTTCATGCCGTGGCGCACCATCGACGGAAAAGCGGTGGCGCCCCGGGGATCTCTGGAGCTGGATGTTCTCCTGAAGGGAATCTTCGACAAGCGCCGGTTCCTGGACATGGTGCTCAATTTTGTTGTCTTCGACGATGACGGCGCAACCATCGTCAAGAAGGCGGCGGCCTACCACCAGTTCCACGCGGTGAACAAGGCGGTGGAATACACGCTGTCGGCCTGCGGGATCGACCCCGACCCGGGATTCCTGTACGCCCGGCCCCCGGCTTCGGACGAAGGGGGCGTCCTTGAATTCCGGGAGCCCGGATTCGCCTATGGCGCGGGAACGGACCACTTCGGCAAGCGACGCATCGGGGTGATCTGGCACACCCAGGGCAGCGGCAAAAGCCTGTTGATGGCCTTTTTCGCCGGCAAGGTCATACGGCATCCGGCCATGGAAAACCCGACCCTGTTGATGATCACCGACCGGAACGATCTGGACGATCAACTGTTCGCCACCTTTTCATCCTGTTCCGATCTCATCCGGCAACCCCCCGTTCAGGCGGAAAGCCGGGATCACTTAAAAGCCCTGCTCCAGGTTGCGTCCGGCGGCGTGATCTTCACCACCATCCAGAAATTCCTGCCAGACGCCAAAGGCGGGCAATACCCCGAGCTCTCCCGCCGGCGCAACATCGTGGTCATGGCCGACGAGGCCCACCGGAGCCAGTACGACTTCATCGACGGGTTCGCCCGGCATCTGCGCGACGCCCTCCCCAACGCCTCTTTCATCGGATTCACCGGCACCCCCATCGAAAGCGACGACCGCAGCACGCCGGCGGTCTTCGGCGACTACATCGACAAATACGACATCCTCCGGGCCGTCGAGGACGGGGCCACGGTCCCCATCTATTACGAAAGCCGGCTGGCGAAAATCGACCTTCGGGAAGAGGAAAAGCCGAAGATCGATCCGGAATTCGAACAGATCACCGAAGGGGAGGAAGAAACCACCAGACAGCGGTTGCGGACCAAATGGGCCGCCCTTGAAGCGATGGTCGGCACCAAACACCGGATCGAGCTGGTGGCCCGGGATTTCGTGGACCATTTCGAGGGCCGCCTTTCCGTCATGGACGGCAAGGCCATGGTCGTCTGCATGAGCCGCCGCATCTGCGTGGAGATGTACAACGCCATTATCAGGCTCCGGCCCGACTGGCACGCCGAAGACGATGATAAGGGAGCGGTGAAGATCATCATGTCGGGCTCGGCGGCCGACAATTCGGACTGGCGGCGCCATATCCGGGGCAAGCCCCGCCGTGAGGCCCTGGCCAAACGGTTCAAGGACCCGAACGATCCGTTGAAGATCGTCATTGTCCGGGACATGTGGCTCACCGGGTTCGACTGCCCGTCGCTCCACACCATGTACGTGGATAAGCCCATGCGCGGCCATGGGCTCATGCAGGCCATCGCCCGGGTCAACCGGGTGTTCAAGGACAAGCCCGGCGGATTGGTGGTCGATTACCTGGGGCTGGCGGACCAGCTCAAACGCGCCCTGGCCGATTACACCGAAGCCGGCGGACGGGGCAAGGCAACCATCGATCAGGACCAGGCCGCTGCCGTGATGATGGAAAAATACGAGATCGTCGCCGCCATGTTCCATGGCTTCGATTACGCTCCCTTTCTGGAGGCGGAACCGGAACAGCGGATGGCCGGCGTGGCCGCCGCCATGGAGCACATCCTTCAGTTGGAGGATGGAAAGACCCGGTATCTGAGAGAGGTCTCCGCGTTGTCCAAGGCCTTCGCCCTGGCCGTTCCCCATGAACAAGCCCTCGAGATCCGCGACGAGGTCGGCTTTTTCCAGGAGGTCCGGGCGGGGCTGGCCAAAGCCACCGTCGAAGGCGAGGGCAAAACCCCCGAGGAAATGGACGGCGCCATCCGTCAACTGGTCTCCCGGGCCGTGGCGTCGGAAGGGGTCGTGGACATCTTCGCCACCGTCGGATTGAAAAGACCCGACATTTCGATCCTGTCCGACGACTTTCTCCAGGAGGTGAGGGCGCTTTCCCATCGGAATCTGGCCGTGGAGCTCTTGAGAAAGCTGCTCCGGGACGAGATCAAGACGCGTTCGAAAAAGAACGTCGTCCAGGCCCGGTCCTTCGCGGAAATGCTGGAGCAGTCCATCCGGAAATATCAGAACCGGGCCATCGAAACCGCCCAGGTCATTGAAGAGCTCATTGACCTGGCCAGAGAGATGCGCGACGCCAGACGCCGGGGCGAGGATCTGGGCATGAACGACGACGAAATCGCCTTTTACGACGCCCTCGAAGTCAACGACAGCGCCGTCAATGTCCTGGGTGACGAGACCCTGAAAACCATCGCCCAGGAGCTTGTCAAAGCCGTCCGCCGAAGCGTCACCATCGACTGGACCGTCCGAGAAAACGCCCGTGCCCAAATCCGCGTCATGGTCAAACGCATCCTCAGAAGATATGGCTATCCGCCGGACAAACAGGAAAAAGCCACCCAGACCGTGCTGGAGCAGGCGGAGGTGCTGTGCCGGGAGTGGTCGGAGGCGGCGTAGGTCGATAAACCCTCATGATCGGGGCGGGCACCGCGATCACCCC
>CAZWGY010000509.1:0-3476 GCA_964633575.1 uncultured Desulfobacteraceae bacterium | reverse complement strand
TGGAAACCTCGGAGGTCTCACCGGTTCTCGGGTGCCTCGCTCCCGCTGATGCCGGAAGCGGGAAGGCACGGGAACACCATTACTCCCCGGACCCCTATCCCATGTAGTTTCAGTTTCCGAATTTCAGCCACCTCGCGTTCAGGCCGGCCGGCCATCCAATCTCCCTGATCCTCGCTACCGGAGCGTTGCCATGGTTTCGGATGCCCACATCCTCGGGGTCCGCCGCAATGGTCCGCCGCTCTTTCAGCCCCGGTTTTCAAATTTCATCGATATGTCCGCGACACCTCAGCCCGCTCCCGTGGATGCCCAAAAAAACCTAAACATCCGATCTCCGATGTGATAGTTATGGCGCAATATGGCAATTTGTTTCATCGACCACCTGGCGCGGAAGCCGCTGACGGATTGTCCTCGGCGTTGATGGCTGTTCTGGGGGATACAATGAAAAAATGGACGTTGCTATTGGTGGCGAGCTTGCTGGTTGGCTCGGCGGCCGCGGTTTGGCGCTACTGGCCCACGGATTCACAATCGGTTCCGGTTACGCTCCTGACCTGGCGGGCCTCCGGCAAAATGGTTGGCTCCAGCAATGCCAACACCGGCGCTTTCTTCCTCGAAGAACATCCCGACGGCCCGATCGATCTCGTTGTCGCCAATGATCAATGGAGCCCGGAGCAGGCATTGATAGAAACCCAGGCGGCTATCCGGGACGGCGTTCAATTCTTCGTCACCGCTCATCCGTCCAACTGCGCCGTGGCCATCCGACACCTGTTCGCCGGGCCGGACACCCTGGCCATTGTCACGGGTGCGACCACCCCAGTGCTCAGCGGCCGGGACGATTACATCTTTCGGATTATCCCCGACACCCGGCGGGAGCAGCGGGCCATCGCCCGTTACATCGGGGACATGCCCGGCCGCCGCCTGCTGGTCGTCCAGGATGAGGGCAACCTGGCCTACACTGATCCGGCCTTCCAGACGTTTTCGGCCGAGCTGAGCGGGTCGGGCGATTGGCGGATCGACCGGTTCAGGACGCGGATTTCGGAATTCCGGCCGGATGAGTTGGAACCGGTCATGGCCAGGGACCACGACATCCTCTATATCCTGGCAGGAAGCTATCAGCCGTCCATCGGCCACGTCGCCCAGCTCTGGCATCATCTCCACCCCGAGGAACCCATTATGCTCACGCCCTGGGCTCGTTCCCGGCCCATTCTCGAGATCGCCGGACCGGCCCTGGACCGGATCATCCTCCCCAGCATCTTTCCCTCCCGCCGGGAAAACGCCGCCATCGACGACTATGCCCGACGCTTCCACGCCCGATATGGCGGTCCGGGCCCCTTTTTCACAACCCCCAACATTCGAATAGCCTTCGAGCTGCTAAATGAGGCGTTCGTCAAAGGCCATCGGACACCCGAGGCGGTCAAGCAATACCTGTTAAAGACGCCGACTCATGAAACCAGCTTGATGCCCGTATCCTTTGACCGCTTCGGGGATGTGACCCATACTTTCTATTTCATGGATGACCTCAAAGCGGAGCTCAGATGAGGGGCGCTAAGGAAAAGAGCTTTCGATCGTATTTCCTGACCATGGAAATCGCTCATTTTCTGCTGACCGGGCTGCTCCTTGTCATTGCGGTCCGATTCAGCCTGACCCAGATGGACCGCCTGTATTTCGAATCCCGGGTAGGGGACGCCAAGCATTTTCACGTTTATTTGAAAAGCCAATTGGCGGAGGAAAAAGAGCGATTCGCCCGGTTTGTCCGGTTTCCTGAAAAGGACCGGTCCCCGGCTCTCGCGGCGCTGCTTCCCGAGTTTTCCGACCTCTACCGCCTGGACCCGGCACTGAATGTGGCGGACATCTATAAGTCCGCTCCGGACAGCATGGTCTTTCCCGGATTTTCCTTTGCCGTAGGCCCGCTGGAAACCTGTCTGAAAAACGCGGGCCATGAGGTCACCCATTCCAGCCTGATGCAAGGCGTTGAAAACGATGCCTCCTCCATCTATTTCGGTTGCCGGCGCCACGACGGCCTGGACATGGGCCGCCTGGACATGGCCTATGTTCAACAACTGCTGTCCCGGTTCGCGGACATTTCCGGCATTCCTCTCATGCTGACGACCCAAGACGGGTACACAATGGTCAGCAGCCATCCGGAATTCGATATCCTTTACGTGGACCCCCGGCAAGGGGAGCGCGGCGGTCGGCCCCTGACGCTGGGCGGACGCTCCTTTCGTCCATTGTTTTTCGACGTCAACGAAATCCATGCCAAAGTCGCTGTTCTGATCCCCACGGCGGTGCCGAACGCGGTAAGCCGCCTCCTCGTCTTTCTGGCTTTGATCTTTCTGGGAAGCCTGGCGGCGCTTTCGGTCTTGAAAACCCGGCAATTGCATCGCCATGTCCTGATGCCCATCGGTGAGTTTACCGAAAAGCTGAAAAATCTCGAGCGGGGACGGATTACCAACGAGGCCGGTGAATGGACATCGAGGTTCAAGGAGTTAAACGCCATCTACGCCAGCTTTCATTCCATGGCCCGCGCCATTGTCCGGCGGGAGCAGAGCCTGAAACGGGCCCAGGCCGAGCTCATGTCCATCAACAACGCCTTGACCCGGGCCGGCGAACAGGCCCGGGAATCGGCCCGTCAGGCGGAAGCGGCCAACAGCGCCAAAAGCCAGTTTCTGGCCAACATGAGCCATGAGATCCGGACCCCCATGAACGGCGTGCTGGGCATGACGGGGCTGCTGCTGGATACGGACCTGACCCCGAAACAGCGGAATTTCGCCGAAGCGGTCCAGAGCAGCGCGGAATCCCTTCTGGAAATCATCAACGACATTCTGGACATTTCCAAAATTGAGGCCGGCAAGCTGGAACTGGAACACCGGGATTTCGATATCTTCAAGCTCATGGACGACATTGAGCACTCCATGGCCGTGCTTGCCCGGGATAAAAACCTGGCACTGACTTTCGATGTCGCCCCCGATCTCCCCGTTTGGCTTCGGAGCGACCCCGGCCGGCTCCGTCAGATCCTGACCAATCTGGTGGGCAACGCCATCAAATTCACCTCACGGGGCGGCGTAACCATCCGCGTCATGCCGGAAACACTGGACCCGGAGGCCGAGGTCCGGGAACCCGGCAAGGTCTGGATGCGGTTTTCCGTCCGCGATACCGGCATCGGCATTTCCCGGGAGAAAATCGGCCGGCTCTTTCAAAAGTTTTTCCAGATCGACGCTTCCGTCACCCGGCGCTTTGGCGGGACGGGGCTGGGGCTGGCCATTTCGAGGGAGCTGGTGGAACGGATGGGCGGCCGGATCTGGGTGGACAGCGTCCCCGGCCGGGGCAGCACCTTCTGCTTCACGGTCTGCCTCGATATTTCCGAAAAGGATGTGGCCGACCCGCTGGACATCCAGCCCGCCGGCGGAGAGGCTGACGGTATAGAACGAATTCGGGGATGCCGGGTTCTCCTGGCCGAGGACAACGAGATCAATCGCCGA
>CAZWGY010000508.1:0-3513 GCA_964633575.1 uncultured Desulfobacteraceae bacterium | reverse complement strand
CCCGGTTGGCGGGGGGGCATCGTGCCCGGTGTCAAGTGTGTGTCAGGCATATCCTTCATTAACCCGAACGGCAATCCCTCATGCCCGCTGAGCTTCCCGGACGGTCTCGAAGATCTCCTGGGCCAGCCGCCCGAAGATGGCGTCCTGGAAGGCTTCGTCGTCCATGTAGCGGGAGACGATCTGGCCGTTTTCCTCCAACCGCTGGATCATGAGGGATTCGATGAGGCCCCGTACCCCGAGTTTGAATTTGTCCAGGGGGTTGGCGTTGGCGGTCCGGATCACCTGATCGTCCTTGCAGGCGCTCTCCTTGATCTGTTCAAAAAAGAGCTGGTCCGCTTCGGTAAAATTCGTGCCGAACCGGTCGTTCAGGAGCTCGATGATGTCGGAGAAGGGCGCGACCGGGTCCGTGGCCGTCCCGGTGCCGACCGAAGTGGGGCTGACCACGTCCGCCGGATCGCCGTCGCCTAAGTCGATGGCTCCGGCGGAAACCCGCTCCAGCCGGTAATACCGGAGCGCCACGTCGTCTTCGGGGTGGATGACGGCCGGGTCCCGGCCCGTCGGCAGATGCGGCAGGAGGAAGCGGCCGAAGCTGTAACGCTTCTCCTGCTCCGGGTCGGTCCAGGGCATGATCTGACTCAAAAAGGCGTAGAGGTTGACGTAGGCCCGGAGCCGGTCCCGGAAGAATTGCCGATCGTCATCGTCGAGGGCCTTGAACCGGTCCACCGCCGGCTGTAGCTGCTTTTCCATCCGCTTGTGGTCGCTTGCCCGTTGCCGGGCCACCGGCTTGTAAAAGATCCCGGCGAACGCATCCACCTCCGACTCGTGGTAAACCCGCATCTCGTCCATTTCATGCTTCAGGGTCTCCAGATGTGAGGGGTCGCTGGGCTCCCGAAGGCTCGTGCCGTCGTAGTAAGGCTTGAACGCCCTGAAGATCTCCTCCGGGTCGTTGACGAAATCGAGGATGAAAGGCGCCGTCTTGCCGGGATAGGGCCGGTTCAGCCGGGAAAAGGTCTGGACCGCCTGGACCCCGGCCACCCGCTTGTCCACGTACATGGTCTGGAGCAGGGGCTGGTTGAAACCGGTCTGGTATTTGCTGGCCACCAGCAGGATGTGGTAGTCGGGGCTGTCGAACCGCTCCGGAAGCCGGGATTCGCTGATGGGCGTCCCGGAGACCATGTCGATGTTCATCCCCGGCTCGGTGTAAGCCATCCCGTCGTCCGGGTCGGTCACCGTCCCGCTGAAGGCCACGAGGGTCCGGATGTCGGTGTAGCCGTTGTCCGCCAGGTACCGGTCGAAGGCCTGCTTGTACCGGACCGCGTGGAGCCGGGAGGCGGTCACCACCATGGCCTTGGCCCGGCTCCCCATCAGGTGCATGACATTTCGCCGGAAATGCTCCACCATCACTTCGGTCTTCTGTTCGATGTTGTGGGGATGGAGGCTCATGAACTTGGCCAGGGACCGGACCGCCTTTCTCCGGGGCAGGTTCGGGTCATCTTCGATGGCCTTCACCAGCCGGTAATAGGTCGCATAGGTGGTGTAATTCCGGAGGACGTCCAGGATGAACCCCTCCTCGATGGCCTGCCGCATGGAATAGGTGTGAAACGCCGCCGGCCTCCCGTCCGGCCCCGGCCGGCCGAAGAGTTCCAGGGTCTTGCCCTTGGGGGTAGCGGTGAAGGCGAAGAAGCTCAGGTTCGGTTGCCGGCCCCGTGAGGCCATGATCTGATTGAGCCGGTCTTCCAGATCATCGTCCGCGTCGTCGGCGGTCTCCGCGCCGGCCCCCAGGATCTCCTTGAGCTCCCGGGCCGTCTCCCCGCTCTGACTGGAATGCGCCTCGTCCACGATGACCGCGTAGCGGCGGGAGGCCATGGCGGACTGGAATTCGGCGGCCTGCTCCTGGACCCGGACCCGATCGGACAATGACAGATCCTCGAACCGGCCGCCGGAGAGGTTCCGGAGGAGGGCCCGGAGCACGAACGGAAACTTCTGGATGGTGGTCACCACGATGGGCGTGCCGTCCGTCAGTGCCTCGGCCAGTTGCCGGGAATCCTGGTCGATGGGCTTGACCACCCCCTGGGCGTGCTCGATCTGATAAATGGCGTCCTGGAGCTGACGGTCGAGGACCTGCCGGTCGGTGATGACCACCACGCAGTCGAAGACCTTTTGATCGGCCTCGGTGTGGAGGCTCGCCAGCCGGTGGGAAAGCCAGGAGATGCTGTTGGTCTTCCCGCTCCCGGCCGAATGCTGGATCAGATAGTTGTGGCCGACGCCGTCCCGCCGGGCCGCCGAAACCAGCTCCCGGACGGCGACCAGTTGATGATAACGGGGGAAAATCAAGGTCTCACTCGTCTCGCGGGTTTTCCCGCCATGACCGTCATCGACTTTCCGCTCCCGCCGCTCCAGAAACATGAAGTGGCCCAGGATGTCCAGAAAGCTGTCCCGTTCGAGGACCTCCTCCCAGAAATACCCGGTCCGGTAGCCTCTGAGATGGGGCGGGTTGCCGGCCCCGCATCGGATGGCGCCGGGATGGCTGCCCCGGTTGAAAGGAAGAAACCGGGTCTTCTCCCTGAGAAGCCGGGTGGTCATCCGGATTTCGTCCGGGTCCGCGGCAAAGTGGACAACGGCCCGCTTCCGGAACCGAAAGAGGGGCGCACCCGGCTCCCGGTCGCGCTGGTACTGCTCGACGGCGTCACGCCAGGTCTGGCCAGTGTTCGGGTTTTTCAGCTCGCAGGTGGCCACCGGCAGGCCGTTTACGGCGAAAACCAGATCCACGGTCCTGGAATCGCCGGGATGACAGGGAACCTGCCGGGTCACCGTCAGCCGGTTTTTGGCGTAACGGTCGAGGACATCCGGGTTGAGGCCGTGGGCCGGCCTGAAACAGGCCATCCGGAAGACCTTGCCGTAGAACTTGAAGCCCCGCCGGAGGACGTGCAGGGTCCCCTTCAGGTCGAGCTCCTTGCGGAGGGCGGCGGTCAGCTTTGAAGCCAGCTCCGCGCCGTGGAGCCCGGCCATCTGGTCCCATAAAGCGGGCTGGGTCGCCTGGATAAAGGCGAAAGCCTCGGCCGGAAAGATGGCCCCGTCCTTGTCCCAATCCCCGACGGAACCTTTTTGCCAGCCGGAGCGGGTCAGGAGGACGTGCTCGATGTCGGATTCAAAGGCCGATTCACTGGTCGGTTTCATTGGGGTCACCCGTTGCGGTATAAGCCTGGTCGGCGCGGTGGGGCGTATCGGGGTATCGCGGGCGCAAAAGCCCGTGTCGTACCATGGGAACAATGAAGCGGGCGCGCAATCCCTCCGCGTTTCGTTGCAACAGCTCGGCCAACTGGCCTCTGGATACCCAGCGGCCGAGGCATAGTTGATGAATCAGACGCTCCATTTCCGTTGGATTAAGGCGCCGGTTAGCGCGGGCCGGAGCAGCAATTTCAATCAGGTGTTCCCGTTCATCCCCATTCGATTCACTTTTATGTGGGGAGTGACCGTCCTTATGTGGGGAGTGACCGTCCTTATGTGGGGAGT
>CAZWGY010000507.1:0-3543 GCA_964633575.1 uncultured Desulfobacteraceae bacterium | reverse complement strand
GCCGGGCTCTCCAACGGTTTTCGGGAAAGGCCAACCTCTGACGAAATCGAAATCGGGATCGAAATCGGGATCGGGATCGGTGTGCCTGCCTCCCCCAGGCAGGCGAGACACCCGAGCTCCCGGCGGCGCCTGGGATTAAAATCCCAGGCTGATCCCACAAAACGCGCTAAAGCGCGTTGAGGAAGTATGGGACTCCGGGGCAAAAGCCAGGTAACCGGTTCAACGCCACGCCAAAAGCGTGGTCGGCGGAGCTCATTGAGTCGATCATTCGGAACCACGCTTGCGGAGTGGTTTAATGAGGATTAGCGAGGCTGCTCCTACGACCTTTTTGTAGGCCGGACGTTCCGAAGCGGTTTCCGGCCCTTCACCAGTTTGGCCAGTTGGTCGGCCACCTCCCGCATCCGACCGGCGTCGGTCCGCATCCGAGCGGCTCCGGCGGCGACATCTTCGGCGTCGGCGGCTACCCGCTGAGTGGACCGGTCGATCTCCCGGGTCGCGGCGTGGATCTGCCCGATCCCCCTGGACTGCTCGATGCTGGCCCGGGTAATCGCTTCGGTTTTTTCCCCGAGGACCGTCGCGGTCTCGATGATCCCCTCGAGGTCCTGGCCCATCCGGTCCATCTCCTCGGTGGCCTGGGCGGTCTGCTTCATGTTCCCCTCCAGCAGCTCGGCGGTTTGAGTCGCGGCCCGGCCGGCCTGGCCGGCCAGGTCCCGGACCGCTTCGGCCACCACCATGAACCCGGCTCCGGCCCGACCTGCCCGGGATGCCTCCACCGCCGCGTTGAGGGCCAGGAGATTGGTCTGGAAGGCGATGTCGTTGATGGCGGTGATGACTTCGGCCATCCGGTCGCCGTCTCCCTTGATCGTCTTCAACCGCTTGGAGAGATCCACCAGCCGCTTCAAAGAGCGGCTCGACATCTGGATGTTCTGGTGCATCAGGTCCTTGGCGCCCCGGGTGAGCTGGGATGTCTCCCGGCTGGTGACGGCCATTTCCTCAAGAGCCGAAGCGATCTCTTCGAGCCCGGCGGCCTGGCCGGCGGCGCTCCGGGAAACCGACCCGCTGGCCTCGGCCACTTCGGCGGCGCCCGATGCCGTCCGGCGGGCCGAAGTGGAAATGGCGGCCATGGCCCCCTTCAGCGGCCGGGTAATGGAGACCAGCAGCCGGAGCCCCCCGGCGAGGACTCCGACCACCAGGATAACCGCCGACAGGTTCCGGACCCGGTCGATCCAGTCTCGAAGTTGCGCCAGCCGGGCTTCGTTTTCGGCCAAAAGGGCGTCTTTGGCCGTCAGGATATCCCGCCGGATCTCGCCGAGGACCCGGCTCAGGTCGGCCTGTTCCAGTTCGAGCTCCCCGATGTCCTCGATCTGCTCGGGAAGCCAGTCGAGAAACTCGATTGCCGCCTCGAGGTAGGCCGAATAGACCTCATCGCCGCTTAAGTAGCCCTTGAGAATCTCCGCGTTGGTCCGGGCATCCTTGAGCTTCTTGAAGACCGTTGTCAGACGGTCAGTCTCGTCGGCCTCGGACGAGTGGCGGCGTTCCGCTTCGACATTGGCCTGCCAGGTCCAGAGCAGGGTGTTTTTGACGTTATCGCTCAGGTTGTGAAGGCTCTGGTCCACCGGCTCCACGTTGATCATGGCCAACCCGATCTCATACTGAGTCTTTGCCACGACCTCCATGGCCTGGGAATTGAGCTCCAGCAGGCGGGCATCCAGCGCGGCCCGCTCGGCCTGGACCTCATCGAGCTTTAACCGCAGCCAGCCGAAAATCTCCCGGTACTCGTCCAAAAGAGGCACCAGGGAACCCGGATGGTGATTGATGCCCTCGCTGTTGTCGGACAGCCCGTTTAGCAGGGTCCGGGCCTCGCCGATGAGCTTTTCGGTCCGGTCCGCGAAGTCGGTCCGGGCGGGGTCGGCTAAGAAATCCTTCTCGAAAACGATCGCCTCAAGGAGCATCTCGCTGGCCCCGTTGAGGGTCCGCTGGTTGGTCTCGTAGGCCCTGCTCCGGCGGTCCAGGTAGAGTCCCACCAGGTGCTGGAACAGGGTGACGAAGACGGCGAGGGCGACGATCAGCAGGAGCTTGTGGGAGAGCTTCATGCCCGGTCCGGCTACTCGATCAGCTTCCGGAGGTCGGCCAGGTCAGCGGTCTCATCGTAAATCCCGGCGGCCACTTGATAGTCGGTACGGGGAACCTGGAGGATGTAAGTGATCTTCCGGGACGGGGTCCGCTCACCCACCTTGGGCCATAAGTATTCCACCCACCCGCCGTTGGGATGTCGGGCCATCTCGCAAAATTCCGCGAAAAAGAGCTTGCCGGCCGTGTCCCGGATGCCCATGAGATTCATCCCCACCAGCTTCGGCTTGATGGCATGGGCCGCGTTGGTCCCGGCACCGCATTGAAGCACCCAGACATAGGTGTCCTTCCAGACCCACTCCCCGTCCGGGTCCTGGAAGGCCGCGATCCCGTCGGCTTTCCGCCTGGAGAGGAAGTCCGCCGCCCGCCGGACCTTTTGAACCACCTCCTCGGGGGAGGCCCGGCCCCCGTCGGCAACGGCCGGTAAAGGGGGCATGGCCAAAACGATCATGATGACGGCGACGATCAGAATGCCTGGACGGCTCATGAGACGGGCTCCTTTCCATTATAAGACGATTGGAGAAATCCCGATGAATCCCTGAAATATCCTATAGCATGGCGGACGGATTCGGGCAACCGGCCTATTTTCCTTGACCCACCGGGGTCAACGGGATTTAAATGGGGGGCTTTGGACCGCCCGGCACGGATGGAAAACGCTTCTGAAAGGACAATAAAGGACGGCAAGGACCCAAGGACCCCCATGACCTCATACCGAAAGCATCATCTATCGAGGCCCCGCCGGGACGCCCTGATGGCCGACATCGGGACGTGGCTCGCCGGGGCCGACGAGTCCATCGTCTCCGCCTACGTCTTCGGGTCGTTCATCGGTGAAGCCCCCTTTGCCGACATCGATGTCGGCCTCCTGACCCGCGACGGGGTAAGGGACCCGCTGGATTTCGAGCTCCGGATGGAAATCGATCTCCAGGACGCCTTCGGCTATCCATTCGATGTCCGAATCCTGAACGGCGCGCCCATCGGATTCAGTCAGAACGTCTTCCGGACCGGCCACCTGATTTTGGATCGGGACCCCAATTTCCGTGCCGACCGGATGGGGCTGATTCTCAAAAAATACTTCGACTTCGCCCGGTTCCGGCGGCGGTACCTCGAGGAGGCTCTGAATGGTGAGCTATGATGACCAGAGGGTGATCCGTCTCATTTCGGAGCTGAAAAAGGCCGTGGGGCGGTTGAAGTCTCTGGCTCAGCTCGATCTCCAATCCTTTCTGAAAGACCCGGATAAAGCCGGAATCGTCTGGTCCATCTCGACCAGGAGGTGGATGACGCCACCATCCACGATATCCTCAGCACCCGTCTGGGCGATTTTCAAACCCTGTTTGACGCATTGTCCCGATTTGTCAAACCGCCGTTGAAATGATACGGGGAACGGCCTTGATCATCATTTCGGCCACACGGCAT
>CAZWGY010000506.1:0-3549 GCA_964633575.1 uncultured Desulfobacteraceae bacterium | reverse complement strand
AGACCATGAGAAAGGAGGTGACGACCATGGCGAAATGCGGTATTTGTGGCGGAGACGCCCCCAAGCAGCCCTGCATCACCGAAGCGGGGGAATGTGACCTGTGCGGCCGGAAGGTTGTTCTGGCCGAGGACAAGGAAAAAGAGAAGGGCAAAAAGGCGTAAACGATAGCCGGTGTCCATCCGGAAAATGGATGGGCACCGGCCGACAACCGGCCGATGGATGGGAGAACGGGCCATGGGATGTATTTGCGAAACCCTTGCCAAACCGGAAATGAGCCTGTCGGACACCTGCATCGGCCACCTCTGGCTGTTTGCCGACCTCGGGATGGCGGAGCAGGAGGCCATTGCCGAAAACGCCATCCGGAGTATCCACCAGCCGGGGGAGATCATCTTTCATCAGGGCGACCCGGCCGACCGGATGTTTCTGATCAAGGCCGGCCGGGTTAAACTGAGCAAGGTCACCGAGGCGGGTTCGGAGATGACCGTGGACATCCGGAAGGAAGGCGATTTCGTGGGAGAGAATATTTTCGGCGAGGAAGATGCGGCGGGAGATTACCCCATGACCGCGACCTGTATGGCGCCCACGCTCATTTGCGGGTTTTCCCGTGCGGCTTTCGAGGGGCTGATCATGGATCACCCGGCCATTGGCCTTCAGGTGATTCGGAACCTGAGCCGGCGGATCGAGTGGCTGACCAGCCGGGTGGGGACCATGGCGGCCACGAACCTCGAAGACCGGCTCTACCGGGTCCTCGTTCAGGTGGCCCGGGAACACGGGGTCGCCGACGACATCGGAGCCAGAATCCAGCTTCCCCTGACCCATGAGGATCTGGGGTTTCTGGCCGGGGCCCACCGGGTGAGCGTCACCCGGGCCATGAAGGCCCTCCGGGAAGCCGGTCGGGTGGTTCAGGATGGGCGGACCCTGATCATTCCCGCCATCCGTCTCGACGGTTCCCCCGCCCCGGTTGCTCCCTGAACAAAGCCACCGAAAGGAGTCACCCCATGAAGGTGTTAGGCATATCAGGCAGTCCCCGGCGGAATCGGACCACCGACGGGCTGGTCGAAGCGGTCCTGTCCACGGTCGGATGCGAGACCGAATTCATTTCCCTGGCTGATAAAACGGTCGGCCCCTGCATCGCCTGTTTGGGCTGCGTTGAGGACAATGTCTGCAAGGTTGACGATGACATGACCGAGCTTCGGGAGGCGATCGTGGCCGCCGACGCCTACGTCATCGGCGGCCCCAACTACTATTCCACCTTAAACGGCCTGACCCACTGCTTTCTGGAGCGGTTCTACCAGTTCCGCCACCGGGACGGCCGGGAGGTGGCCGGCAAGCTCGGCGTGGCGGTGGGAGCCGCCGGGCAGGGCCGGGAGATCCCGATCCAGGTCATCAAGACCTTTTTCGAATACCACGGGATCGAGTGCGTTGACGACGTGTCGGCCATCGGGCCGCCATCCTGCTTTATTTGCGGGTACGGGGAGTCCTGCGAGGTCGGCGCGATCCATAAGTTTTACGGGGCCGGAACCCGGATCACCGAGGAGATCACGCCGGACCTCTCCAAACAGCCGGAGCAACTCGACGCGGCCCGGGAAGCCGGCCGGCGGCTGGGCGAGCGGCTCCGGGCGGCGGAGGGGTAGGGGATGCTGGGCGCCATCGCGGGAGACATCATCGGCTCCGTATATGAGGCCGCTCCCATCAAGACCCCGGACTTTCCGCTGTTCGGTTCCGGGGCCACCTTTACCGACGACACCGTCCTCACGGTGGCGGTGGCCGCCGCCATCCTCGATGCCCCGGAGGGATCGGCCGATTACGGCCGGTTTCTCCAAAACTACGCCCGGAGATACCCTCGGGCCGGCTATGGCGGGACCTTCTATCGGTGGATCTTTTCTTCCCATCCCGAGCCCTACCATTCCTGGGGCAACGGTTCGGCCATGCGGGTGAGCCCGGTGGGGGCGGCCTTTGATTCGGCCGATCGGGTCCTGGCGGAGGCCGAGCGGAGCGCGGCGGTCACTCACAACCACCCCGAGGGGATCAAGGGGGCCCGGGCCACGGCCCTGGCGATCCATTTGGCCCGGACCGGCGCCGACCGGGAGGTCATCCGCCGGGAAATCGAAGACCGGTTCGGCTACCACCTCCGGCGGACCGTCGAGGAGATCCGGCCGGGCTACCGGTTCGACGTCTCCTGCCAGGGGTCGGTGCCCGAGGCCATGGTCGCCTTTTTTGACTCGGGCGATTTCGAGGACGCCGTTCGCCTGGCGGTCTCCCTGGGCGGCGACACCGACACCCAGGCATGCATCGCCGGCGGGATCGCCCAGGCTTATTACGGCGGGGTCCCGGACGCCATCGCCGAAGCCGCCCGAGCCCGCCTCCCCGAGGACCTCCTTGAGGTGATCGACCGGTTCGAAGCCCGGTATGGCCGGTAGCGGCCGGCTGGTCCCCGTTTTTCGGGTTACGACGCCCCCGCGTCCATCAGGGTGAGCTGCCAGGTCCCGGTCCCCTCGTCGTGCCGGACGATATAGACCGTCCCGTCTTCGCCCCGGAGCTTGAAGTACCGGTGATCCGGGGCGAGCCACCGGTCTAAGACTTCTTCGACCCGGATCTCCCCGGAGCCGATCCGGAGGGATCGCGGGGTCTCCTCCCCCCGATAGCCCGCATAGCAGTCCACCTCGATTTCCAGAAGGTCTTTGCCGTCTTCCTCCCCGGATTGTCCGGACCCGTTAGTCAAAACCCACCCAGCTCGTGATCCGTTCCACCGGCTCCCGCTCGGTCCGAACCCGGTTGGCGGGAAAGTCGGGGTTGGGCGTGCCGATGGCGATCCCGATGATGATCCGCTTGTCGTCGCCGATCCCGGCATGTTTTCTGACCACCGATGGGTACATCACGCCCTGGTCTTCGATGCAGGTCCCCAGGCCGTGGGCCAGGGCCGCCAGGCAGAGGGTCTGCATGGCCGCTCCGAGGTCAAGCAGCGGGCCTTCACCGGAGAGTTGCCGGTCGGAGACGATGATCACCGCCGCCGGGGCGTCGAAGAACCGGAACCCCCGCCGGGTCCACTCCCGCCGCTTTTCCGTGTCCTCCCGGCCGATGTTCATCTCGCTGAAGAGGGCCTTGGCGAGGTCCACCTGGCGGCGGCGGTAGATGCTCTCCCGGGGCCAGCCCACCACGCTGTGCTCCGATGCCGGCGGCTCCCCGGCATCCAGCCGGGAGACGTTCTCCTCCCGGATTCGGTCCAGGGGCGCGCCGGTCAGGACCACAAACTCCCAGGGCTGAGTATTCATGGCCGACGGGCTCCGGCACGCGGCCGCCAGAATCCGTTCGAGGGTCTCGGCGGGAACCGGGTCCGGGAGAAAGTCCCGGATGCTCATCCGCTGGTAAATGGCGTCGATGATGTCCATTTGGGTGCTCCTCTGCTGGAGGAATCGGTTGGCCTAACGCTCAGGCGGGTCCCGGGTCAGGGCTTCCCGGAGCTTGGCGGCCAATTCCCCTTTGGAAAAGGGTTTCTGGAGAAAGCAGACGTCGTCGTAGAGAATCCCCTGATGGGCGATGACGTTGGCC
>CAZWGY010000505.1:0-3564 GCA_964633575.1 uncultured Desulfobacteraceae bacterium | reverse complement strand
AGAATAATCTATTCTCTCGTCTGACATCGTCGCCAAGCTTTCCCAATCTGTTTTAAACGGCTTTTTCATGATATTTTATTGAAAGGCGACCGGAATACAGGGGCCGAAACACTGATCGGGGTCACCGCGTCGTTCTGTGGCGCCTTCGGCGGTAAAGGCTTAAAGTTTAAAAGCTTAAAGGGCTATTTTTCTGGCGCAGCGCATACCAATAAGATAGTCATTGACACCCGGGTCTCCTTTGAAAATGCCTTCCGTTCGTAAACGGCGACGGGGAAAAAGCCAACAACCACCCTCTAGAACCGGTATTAGCCTTTTATCGTCTTCCATAATTAAATGATATTCCTTCAGAAATTTTATCTGCCTATCATCAGTTGCAAAAATTGCTCTGGCAAATAATTTCCGCATTTCAGGATCGAAAGGAAAATCCTCTATCAATGTATGCCTGGTATGATATTCTGAATGCGTCCACTCCCAAACATTTCCAGACATATCAGACAATGATTGGCCCAGATCCTCAAGAAGCCTGTCCCCCTTTGCAAAGCATCCCACCGGAGAGGTCCCTTTTACTCCGGCTTCTTCAGAATTACAATGGTCTTCCGCCCATTCCGGCCCCCAGGGATAGGCCCACCCTTCAAAGCCGACGGCCGCTGCCTCCCACTGGCCCTCGGTGGGCAGGAAATAGTGATAGCCGCCCGGGTCAATCTCCGTCAACCACTGGACAAATGCCCGGGCTTCATACCAGGAGATTCCCACCACCGGCGAGTTGGGGCAATTCCAGGGGCGCTCGTACCAGAATCGGGGAAGCTCAGCCCCCGTATGCGCCAACCACTTCCGCCCTTCTTCCGTCCAATACTGCTCCGTTTTGTACCCGCCGGCCTCGATAAACTCCCGATACCACCCATTGGTCACCGGGTATTTTCCGATCTCGAAGGCGTCGATCCACTTCTTTCCCCGTGACAGCGGATACTCACCCGCCGGGATGGGCACGAATTCCTTCAGGTCCCTGGGATCGCCGAGCCATCCCAGAACTCGCCCGGCATGGGCCCGGTCCGGCGGCGGGGCTTCGGATTTCATGATCGACAGCAGGCGGTCCTCGGCCCATTTCACCGTATCCGCCTCCCGGTGATGGACGTGGATGTTTTCCAATGCCGAGGCCGCCAGGCGCCAGCGCTTAAAGGGCGGCTCATCCTCCGCTTCCAGAACCCGCCGGACAATCTCATTGGCCATCCCGCCGTTCTGGATGCTCAGGTATCCCACGAAGAGCCGGATGACTTCGGCGTACCACTCATCATCCCAGAACCCTTCGACCGCTTTGAAGTAGTCCCGCCGCTCCCGGTAAACCCGCTGGTCGGCGGTGAGAAACTCCTGAAAGCTGAGATGCCAGAACCGGTACCGTCCATTTTCGAGGAAGAGGAGTCCGCACTGGGGCTCGATCCAGTCAAAGAGACGGTCCAGCCGCTCCCACCAGGTTGTCTCCGACTCGTCGCGCTCCCGGTCATAGATCCGCCCCAGGACGTCAAGGGCAGGCTTTCGGTCGATGGCCTGGCGACCGTCCAGGTGAATCTCATGGGCCAGCATGGCCAGAAACCGGCGGATCTTGACCGCGTCGTCATGGGGAAACCGCCGGTGGAGGACGTTGTCGACGAACTTGTCGGAAAGCTCGGCCCGCTGCCCCGGCAGCTCCCGGCCGTCGTAATAGAGGAGGCAGATTGCGGTGAGCATCAAGGGCGTGTCTTTGAGAGCGTCAATGGCCGGGTGGCCGCGCATTCCGGCCAAAAGGTCCCCGGCGGTTTTGGTGCAGGTGCCGGGGGCCTCGTTTTCGATGTAGCAGAACCACCGCTGAACGAAGCTCTCCACCTGATCCATGTTGAGAGGAGCGATGGTAACCTTCCGGTCTCCGAACCGGTCCACCGCGGCCCCGTCGATGCCATGGGGCCGCCCGGCGAGGACGACTTTGACTCCGGACCGGGCGGTCCGGAGATCGGCAAAGGCGTGAACGACCCGGTCCCGGTCCGACGGCTCGATCTCATCCAGGCCGTCGAGGAGGATCAGTGCCCGGCCCGCCCGGCAAAAGCTCCGGATGCAACCGATGTCGAGGCCGTTTCCCAGCTTGGCGCAATAGGCGTCCATGAGGGCTTCGGCGCCCGAGGCGTTCGGCGCCGGATCGGTCAGGACCGGCTCACCCCGGAGCTCCTTGAGCTGGATAAGGACCGGGAGCCGGCCGATGAGCCCCTCGGGGACCTCGCCCCCACTGACGGCCATCAGGGTCAGATGCTTGAGCAAGGTGGTCTTGCCGGACCCGGGCTGACCGCCGATGACGAGGTGGGACCCGTCGGCGATCAGGGTTTCGATATCAACGGCCCGCTGGTCGGGCATCCAGTCCCCCGGGCCGATCTCGTCTTGATCGCCGGCCGGCGGGAAGGCCAATAGGGGAATGAAGACTTCGGGAAGCTCCAGCCGGACCCCGCTGCCCGGCTTCCGGAGCCGGTCAATATCCATGTACCGGCACCGGTCCGAGATCCAGTCACGGTATGCCTGGGGGATTTCCGGAGGGCGGTCATCCAGGACCGGGATGTCGATGCCGCCCTCGATCCGGGGGGGTTTCCGGGATCTCTCGCTCCGGCAGGGAAATTTCAAACCGGGAGCTGGGGTCCTTGCCGGCTCCTTTCTCCCATCGCGGATCGGCCGTCCACTTCCCGTTGATCTTCCGGCGGCGCCGGCTGTGGATGACCAGGCGGCGCTCGTCGAGCTCCAGGAAATGGTATTGGAGGGGCACGCCATCGACCCATTCGGAAGTCGGCGCGCCGAAGGTCCCGGCGCCGATGACATGGATTTGACGGCCGTCGGGCACGGCGTCATAGGCGTAAACCAACCGTCCCGCCTGGTGGAGGTGGCCGTGGAGGGCCAGGGAGAACCCGGCTCCGGCGAGCTGGTCCATGAAGCCATGGTCCTTGATCCGGTCCTCGTGCTCGCTATGGAGCGGGTGATGCCAGACGGCGAGCTTATGGCAACCGGCCAGCGTCGGGTCGGTTCGAATCCGGGTCAGGGCCGATGCCAGAGCCCCGGCGTGGATGTCCGCATCGGCCGTCTCGTATTCGTCGAGCTTCCAGGAGGAGTTGAGCCCCAGGACGGTCAGGCCCGGACCCGCCGGGTGATGGATCACCGCCTGCTCCTTGTACGCCATCGGATAGGGTCGGCCGGTGACCCGCTTATGAAACGCCGCAAAATGGGAAAAGCGTTCCCGATGGGCCGCTTCGTCGGTCAGGACGCGGATGACGTCGCCGCCCACCTCGACAAACCGAGCCGTTGCCAGATCGCCGTCGTATTCGTCCCGGTCCACCAGCGAATACCCGTTTTTCGCCAGCTTCCAATTCAGATCATGGTTTCCCGGCACCAGGATCAGCCCGTCCGACGGGAGCTTGAATTCCTCTCCGAGCCGCTCCAGAAACCGACGGGCCTCGTCGTATTCGTTTTCCAGCGAATAGGTGCCCACGTCGCCGGAGACGATCACAGCGTCGAGGTGATCCCGTTTCAGCTCGTATTTGAGGTCGCTGGACAACTGGC
>CAZWGY010000504.1:0-3565 GCA_964633575.1 uncultured Desulfobacteraceae bacterium | reverse complement strand
GACCGAGCCCCGGAATCTCGCCGGGCTGATCCAGGAGGCGGTCCACGGCACCCGGATTCCGGAGACCGTGGATGTGGTTACGGACATCCCGGAAGCACCGATATCGGTGCCGGTGGACGCCGAGCAGGTCCGGATGGCGCTTAAAAACATCATCACCAACGCGGTCCAGGCCATGGCCGGCGAGGGGACGTTGACCCTCGCGGCCCGCCCGGCCGAGGACGGCCATGTCGAGGTGAGGATTTCCGATACCGGGCCCGGCATCCCGGCCGAGCAACTGGACAAAATCTTCGAGCCGCTCTTCACCACCAAGGCTCAGGGGATCGGCTTCGGCCTGTCGATTACGAAGATGATCATCGAAAACCATGGGGGAACGATCCGGGCGGAAACGGCTTTTGGGGGCGGAGCGAAAATCATCGCGGTCCTTCCCATTGTCGGGGCACGGAGCGCTTATGACTAACGGAAGTGGTTTATGAACCCGAGCGGCCGCCGATATCCAATGAGCACGGTGGGACGGCGATCGGAAACACAAGGACTGAGACGATGACCCAAAAGTCTGGATCTGAAGACTTGCGTTGCCGGCTCGATTCGCTCGCCCGACGGGAACGGGCCTTGCGGGTGGAGCGGGACCGGCTGGAAACCCTGTTGTCCGCACTGGACACGGGATTATCTCTTATCAATCCCGATAAGACCATCGCCTGGGTGAACGCCAAGATCCGCCGCATGTTCCCGCATGGGGAGCCCGTGGGAAAAATCTGTCATCAATTTTACGAGTCTAGCCCGGAGGTCTGCCCGTCATGTCCCTCCCTGAAATGCTTCGAGACGGGGCGGGTCCAAGAGGCCGAGCGATTCAACCCGGCGGACGGGAGATGGTACCGGATCGTCTCTCAGCCCATCATCGACGACTCCGGCCGGGTCCGCCAGGTCCTCGAAGGGGTTACGGATATCACCCGCCGGAAGCAGAACTACCAGGCGCTCAAGGATCAACTGGAATTTTCCCGGACGCTTCTGGAAACTCTGCCCAACCCGGTCTTTGTCAAAAATATCCACGGCCGATACATCGGCTGCAACCCGGCCTTCGAGGAGCTAACGGGCACGGGCCGGGAGGAGATCATCGGCAAGACGGTCTTCGATATGGGGCCTCCGGAGATTGCAGAGGTCTATCATCAAAAGGACCAGGCCCTTTTCGAGGCACCGGGGGTGCAAAGCTATGAGTGGAAGGTGAGACGCCGGGACGGCGAGATCCGGGATGTGGTTTTCAACAAGGCCACCTTCCGGGATTCGGAGGGGCGGATTGCCGGCTTGATTGGCGTGATCCTTGATGTTACAAAGCACAAGCAGCTTGAAGCCGAGCTCGCCGAGTACTCACGGCGCCTCGAGGACATGGTGGATGAGCGCGGTCGGGAGCTGCGGGCGGCTCAAGACAAGCTGATCCTGAAGGAAAGGGAAGCCGTGCTGAGCCACATCGCGGGCAGCATGTCCCACGAGATCCGGAACCCGCTGGCGGCCATCGACAGCTCCGTCTATTATCTCGGGTTGAGGCTCGGGGATGGGGACGACAAGGTCCGGGAGCATCTCGATCGGATCACGGCGAACGTGGCCAAGGCCACCGAGATCATCGAAAGCCTCCTCAACCTGACCCGGATGGAGCCGCCGAAAACCCGACCTCACGACCTGGCCGCGCTGGTCCTGGCGACCGTCGGCGGCGCGGAAATACCGGAAAGGGTAGCGGTGATCCCCGAAGCTCCCGAAACGCCGGTCTGGGTGTCGGCGGATGCCGACCAGATCCGGATGGCCGTCAAGCAGATCATCGATAACGCGGTTCAGGCCATGAACGGCGTGGGGACGATAACCCTGACCATTCGACTGGTTGACCCGGCACAAGCCGAGCTGACCATCTCCGACACCGGACCGGGCATCCCGCCGGCGGATCTCGACCGGGTGTTCGAGCCCCTGTTCACCACCAAGGCCCAGGGGATTGGCTTCGGACTGTCCATCACCCAGATGATCATCGAAAACCACGGCGGCGGTGTCCGTGCTGAATCGGCCGAAAAGGGCGGGGCCGTATTCGTGCTGACTCTGCCTCGGGTCGAAGCCGGAGAGGAGACCCCTGATGACCGAGCCTTTCAAAATTCTGATTGTGGACGATAACCAGGACCTGGCGGTCAATGTCCGGGACATTCTGACCGAGGGCGGATACGCCGCGACATTGGCCTTTGACGGGACCGAGGCCATCGAGCTGGCCCGGCGGACTCCGTTCGAGCTGGTCCTGGTCGATTACAAGCTGCCGGACATGGACGGCCTTCAGCTCCAACAGCGGCTCTCGGAGATCACGGAAGCGGACTACATCGTCATCACCGGCCACGCTTCCATCGAAAGCGCGGCCGAGGCCGTTTGCCGGGATCGGGTCGTCGGCTATGAGCAAAAGCCGCTGGACATGGAGCGGCTCATGGCCTTTATCAAACAGGTCTCCGACCGGAAGGCGGCCGAGCGGGAACGGGAGCGGACGGCCGCCCGGCTCGAAGCGGTCTTCAACGCCATACCCGCCCACATCCGGGTCCTGGATCGGGAATTCAACATCCTGGACACCAACGCCGACCCGGCGATCCTCGAAAAGCTGGGATGCGCCGACAAATCGGCGATCCTCGGCCGGAAATGTTACGAGGTCTTCATCGGGCGGCCGACGGTCTGCGAGGACTGCCTGGCGGTCCGATCCATGGAGAGCGGGCGGGTGGAGACGGCTTTGGGCGGGGAGAAGGAAGAAACCCTCCTCGGCTATCCGGTCAAACGGTACGCGGCCCCGATCCGGGACAGGCGGGGAGCGGTCCTCGGCGCCGTTGAATGCGCCCTGGACATCGGCGACCTCCGCCGGATGGAAGCGCGGATCGAAGCCGATCTCCGGGAAAAGGAAGTCCTCCTTCGGGAGATCCACCATCGGGTGAAAAATAACCTGACGGTTATCCTCTCCCTGGTGGAACTCCAGGCTGAGCAGACCGGCAGTGAACAGGTCCTCTCACTTTTTTCCGACCTCCACAACCGGATCATGGCAATGGCCATGGTCCACGAGGACCTCTACAACTTCGAGGACTACTCGGAAATCGATTTCGGAGATTACCTGGAGCGGCTGGTATCCGGCATCCGCCATGCCCTGGGCCGCCCTGATGTGGACTTCGTGGTGATTGCCGCCGACATTCGGCTGTCGGTGGACGTCGCCATCCCCTGCGGGCTGATCGTCTCGGAGCTGGTGACCAACGCCTTCAAACATGCCTTTCCCGAGCCCCCGGCGAGCTCAGCCCCTCCGCCGGCCATTCAGGTCGAGATGGTCCGACAAAACGGAACCCTCCTTTTGACCGTGGCCGACAACGGGGTGGGGATGCCCGACGGCGATAACCGGCGCGAGTCCCCGGGACTGGGGATGGAGCTCCTGCGGAGCTGGGCCGAGCATCAGCTCCGGGGCCGGATCGAGGTGGACTCCGCCAGGGGAACCCGGTTCACCATCACGCTTCCGGTGAAAGATGAGGACTGAGGGATGCTGGAGACCTCCGAGGTCTTTATATTCGGGGCAACA
>CAZWGY010000503.1:0-3582 GCA_964633575.1 uncultured Desulfobacteraceae bacterium | reverse complement strand
TCCAGTGCGTCGGGTCCCGGGACCGGGCCAAGGGGAACGAATACTGCTCCAAGGTTTGTTGCATGATCAGCGCCAAGCAGTTGTCGATCTTCAAGCATCACAACCCCGAAGGCCAGGCCTACGTTTTCTACATCGACAACCGGGCCGGCGGAAAGGGCTACGAGGAGTTTCTCCGGCGGGCCATCGAAGAGGACGGAGCCCGGTACATCCGGGGCCGGGTGGCCAGGGTCTTCCGTGAGGGCGGCCGTCTCGTGGTCCGGGGCGAGGACAGCCTGGCCGGGATGCCCGTGGAGGTCGAGGCCGACCTGGTGGTCCTGGCGACGGGGCTCACCGCGCGAAATGACTACACCGCCGTGTCTCGAGTCCTCAACCTCTCGGCCGATCAGTACGGGTTTTTCATCGAGTCCCACCCCAAGCTGGGGCCGGTGGAGACCTCCCTGTCCGGGATTTTTCTGGCCGGGGGAGCTCAGGGACCCAAGGACATCCCCGAATCGGTGGCTCAGGGCGGGGCCACCGGCGCCGAAGTCCTCGCGTTGTTCTCCGTGGGCGAGGTGGAGGTCGAGCCCACCGTGGCCGGGGTGGATGAACGGCTCTGCACCGGCTGCCGGACCTGCGTTGACCTCTGCGCCTACAACGCCATCACCTTCAGCGAAACCCGAAAAACCGCATCCATCAACGAGGCGCTCTGCCATGGCTGCGGGACCTGCGCCGCCGCCTGCCCGGTCTCGGCCATCCACGTCCAGCACTACACCCCTGATCAGATCATGGCTCAGATCGAGGGGATGCTTGCGTAGGAGTGGTGAGTGATGAGTGGTGAGGACTGAGTGGTGGGGGCCGCCGTTTGTAGGGGCAACCCCCCGTGGTTGCCCTGGGATGAGTGCTGAGTGGTGATGAATGTTACAGACCTCCGAGGTTTCCAATGCTTTGGAAACCTCGGAGGTCTCTAACGGCGCTCGTAGGGGCAAACCCCCCGTGGTTGCCCTGGGCTGAGTGCTGACGACTGAGGGATGAGGGGTTCGTGGTTTGGGACATCATCCACAAACCACTACCCACAATCCACGAATTACAAAAAAGGTAACCCGATCCATGACCGACTATGAGCCGAGAATCATCGCCTTTCTCTGCAACTGGTGCTCCTATGTGGCGGCCGACGCGGCCGGGGTCTCCCGGTTCCAGCAACTGGCCAACATCCGGGTGATCCGGGTCTTCTGTTCCGGGATGGTGGACCCGGCTTACGTCATCAAGGCGTTTGCCAGCGGCGCCGACGCCGTCCTCGTGGCCGGTTGCCACCCCGGCGACTGCCACTACATCTCCGGGAACATGAAGGCTCTCCGGCGGTCCTTTCTCCTGGGCAATCTCCTTCGGGAGCTGGGGGTGGATGCCGGCCGGTTCCGGCTGGAGTGGATCGCGGCATCCGAATCTCCCCGGTACGCCGAGGTGATCAACGAGATGAGCGAGTCGGTCCGCCAACTGGGGCCGCTGAGACGGAAAGGAGTCCCATCTTGACCCGAGCCGCCATTGCCATCGCCTCCGCCACCGGCTGCCATGCCTGCGAGACGACCATTCTCGATATCCACCACGGGATCAACGACCTGACCCGGTGGGCTGAGATCCGCTACTGGCCCTATCTTCTGGGGTCGGAGCCGGCGGAACTGGAGTCGGCCGGGCGGCTGGACGCCGCCTTTTTCACCGGCGCCATCGCCACGGAAGCCGACCGGGTTCTGGCCGAGGCTCTCCGGGCCGCGGCGGACCGGCTGGTGGCGGTCGGAGCCTGCGCCGCCTACGGAGGGCTGCCGGGGCTCAGGAACATCGCCGCCAGCCATGCCGAGGTCTCCGCCGACCGGGAGCCCCTGCCCGACGCCCTGGCGCTCCCGCCGTCCGAGCCCGCTGTCCGGTCCCTGGACGCGGTGGTCCCAGTGGATGCCTATGTCCCCGGCTGTCCCGCCCCTCAAAATCTCCTCTGGGCCGCCCTGGCGGCCTGCGTTTGCGACGGGATCGCCGATTCCCGGGTCAGCTTTGCCGCGGCCCGGCTGCCGGACGAAGTGATCCGCCCGATCCTTTCGGGCAACGGGCCGCCGCCGGGGGCGACCTTTGCCGGGGAGAAGGCGGTCTGCGCCTCCTGCTCCCGGATCAAGGAAGAAAAACGATTCAAAGATGTCAAGCGCCCCCATCAGGCCTACGAAGCCACCGGCCGCTGCCTCCTCGAGCAAGGGCTGATCTGCGACGGGATCGCCACCCGGGAGGGGTGCGGCGGTCTCTGCACCGGGGTCGGGGTTCCCTGCCGGGGCTGCTACGGCAAGGCCCCGGCCGTCTATGACCCCGGCGCCAAGATGGTCTCGGCCATCAGCTCGACCTTCGAGACCGAGCGCCCGGAGGAGATCCAGCGGATCGCCGACCGGTTCGTGGACATGACCGGAACTTTCTACCGATACACGCTGCCCGCTCAGTGTACGCTCCTGGGCGGCGGGAGGGACCTGAAGACGTGACCCGCCCAGAGATCACCCGTTTTGAGCCGTTGCGGGGCCAGGAGAATCCCAGCCGCGCCGTGGCGTGGATGGAACCGGAGAACGGCGGCCGGTGGTCCCGCCTCCAGGTCACCGGCTACATTCACCCCGCCGACCTCTGCGTCGGCCGGCCGGTCGAGGAGCTCCCCCGGATTTTGTCAATCTACTCCCCGGCCCACCATCTGGCCGCTGCCCGGCTCCTGGACCGCCTCTTCGACGTCGAACCGCCCGATAACGCCGTCAACATGCGCGATGCCCTGGGCCATGCCCTGACGATGGTCCATCACCTCCGGAAGCTCCACCTCCTGGTCATCGACCCGGACCACCCCTTCCCGGACCATCATAAGACAGATCGGCCCGGAGGCCGCCGGGCCGCCCGGACCCATCAATTGACCGAGACGGTCATGCGAACCCTGGCCATGGCTCAGGAAGCCGCCACGATCCTCGGGGGCCGCTCCGATCACCCCCTGACCTGTGTCGCCGGCGGAGTGAGCCGGTTTTTAAAAGACGGCCTTTACGAGCGCCTGGCGGAGATCGCCGATGCCTGTCTCCCTCTGACCCGAAAGATCGAGACCGACTTCCGGGAATGGGCCTTCGCCCCCGGGGGCGCCCTTCATCCGGCTTCCGATGAAAGTCCGGCCGTGGACGTCGCCGCCATGGCAACCGTTATCGACGGCGAGATCAGACTCCGGGACGGCGGCGGCGAGGTCATCGACCGGTTCCCTCCGGAAGCAACCCCGGAAAAGATCGCCGTGGAGACCGCCCCCTGGACCCGTCTCCCCTTCGCGGCCCCTCGGAACGGGTCCGGGGACCGACCCGACGGGACGACCGTCCTGGTCGGTCCCGCCGCTCGCCTGGCCGAGATCTCCGAGGGTTCCAAAACTTTGAAAACCTCGGAGGTCTCCGCCTGCCGGGCCATCCTGACGGAGCTCGTGGGAACCGCCGAGGCGATGGCCGAGACCTACATCAAGGAGCGGTTCCTGGGACCGGAAATCCGGATCGTCCCGGAATCCATGAGAACCGATGCCTGGGCCGCGCTGGAAGGGCCGGCCGGCCCGATCCTCTGCGGGGTGACCGT
>CAZWGY010000502.1:0-3616 GCA_964633575.1 uncultured Desulfobacteraceae bacterium | reverse complement strand
GGACGCCCGCGCTCCCAGGGCGCCCGTAAAGACCTCCGAGGTTTCCAAATTTTTTTGGAAACCTCGGAGGTCTCTATCCCTCAGCACTCAGCACTCAGCACTAATGTTTCCACGATAATCGTTCAGGCCAGCCGGTGCTCTGTCAACGCTCCCCCCACCGTTCCAGCCGACGCCGGAGGGTATTGAGGCCGATGCCCAGAAGCCGGGCGGTCCGGGCCTTATTTCGGTCGGTGGCCCGGTAAGCGGCGAGGATGTGCGCCTTTTCCACTTCAGCCAGGGGCCGGATGGTTTCGGCATCGATTTCGCCGGTCGGGAGGGATGCGGGCGGTTTCGGGAACGATTCGGGCAGGTGTTTCAGGCCGATGGGGTTCCCCTGAGCCAGATTGACGGCCGAGGCGAGGAGGTGTTTGAGCTCCCGGACGTTTCCGGGAAAGGGACAGGCGCGGAGGGTATCCAGTGTCTCGCGGCGGATGCCGGTTCGGGCAACTTGGGGCCCCATCCGGGTCAGCAATCCCTCCACCAGGGGAGCGATGTCTTCGGGCCGCTCCCGAAGCGGCGGCAGGTGGAGCCAGGCGCCCTTGAGGCGGTAGTAGAGGTCCTTGCGGAAGGCCCCCTGGGCCATCCGGCTTTCGAGATCCTCGTTGGTCAGGGCGATGAAGCGGACGTCGATCTTCCGGGGGCTGCTGGTGCCCACCCGGATGTACTCCCCCGCCTCGAGGACCCGGAGAAGCTTTCCCTGGAGCTCGGGGGAGAGGATGCCGATCTCGTCGAGAACGAGAGTCCCGCCGTGGGCCGCGTCGAGGTAGCCGGGCCGGTCGGCTTCGGCGCCGGTAAAGGCCCCTCGGGCGTGGCCGAAAAATTCGGCATCGAAGAGGCTCGGGCTCAGGGATGCCATGTTGACCGCCAGGTAGGGGCCATCCGCCCGGTCGGAGGCGGCGTGGACCGCCCGGGCCAGGAGGTCCTTGCCGGTGCCGCTCTCCCCCGTGATGAGGATGGGGACCCGGCTGCCGGCGTGGAGCTCGGCTTCCTTGATGATCCGGCCCATCCGGTCGGAGACGGTGATCATCCCGGCGAAGGCATCGGGCCGGGCGAGGTCCGGGACCCGTCGGCATTTTCCCAGGTCCACCACGTCCATGAGCCGGCGGCGTTCCAGGGTCCGGGCCACCGTCAGGATCAGGTCGTCCCGGTCCACAGGTTTGACCAGGTAGTCGTAAGCCCCTCTTTTCATGGATGCCACGGCGGTGGCGGCATCGTTTCGGGCCGTCACCATGATGCACTCCACGTCCGGATGATGCCGCTTGATGTGGCCCAGCAGGGCCACCCCGTCCATCCCCGGCATGGAGACGTCGAGCAGCGCGAGGTGACAGGGATCCCCCCGGTCCAGTCGCTCCACCGCCGCCAGCGGGTCCGATTCGGTCATCACGTTCCGGAACCCCGCGACCATCAGGCCCCGGCGGACGCTCTCCAGAAAATCAGGCTCGTCATCGACAATGAGGATCGGATGATCCATGGGGCATCCCGTTGGTTTCCGTCGCGTCGCCCGGAGCTTCCGGCAGGAGCACCCGGAAGGTGCTCCCCGAGCCGGGTCTGCTGTCCACCTCGATCCGGCCTCCCAACCCTTCCACCAGGTTGTGGCAGACGTAGAGGCCCAGGCCGGTCCCCTCACCCACCGGCTTTGTGGTAAAGAAGGGGTCGAAGACCTTGGCGACCGTCTCCGGGGCCATGCCGACCCCGTTGTCAATCACCTCGATCGCGGTCAGGTCCGGCTCGGCCCCCGGCCGGACCCGAAGCCAGACCCGGCCGTCAGACTTGTTCCGGGCCTGGGCCGCGTTGATCAGGAGGTTGATAAGGATCTGTTCCAGGGCCTGGGGTTCGGCCCAGAGCAGGGGCAAGGTTTCGGGGACGTCGATTTCAAAACCGGAGACCATCCGGGCGATCTTGCCCCGGCAGAAGGCGATCACGCTCCGGATCACCGGCCGGACGTTCATCCAACCGGCCCGGGACTCGTCCCGGCTCCGGGAAAAATCGCGCAGCCCCGAAACGATGGAATGAATCCGGCTCGACCCATGCTCCATGTTGTCGAGGAGCCGGAGAAGGTCCCGGCGAAGCTCGGCGTAAGCCATCCCGAAGGGGGCGAAGTCGGGCCGGTCGGCGGCATGGGCATCGACAATGGGGAGAAGCTCGGCGAGGTAATCCCTCAGAATGGGGATGTTGAAAGCAATGAAGCTGTTTGGGTTGTTGATCTCATGGGCCACCCCCGAAACGAGGGTCCCCAGGGAGACCATCTTGTCGGCCCGGTAGAGCTGCTCCCGCTGGCGCCGGGCTTCATCGGCCATCCGTTTCCGGTCGGTGATGTCGGCCACCACCGCGATGAAGTATTTCGGGCTGCCGTCCGACTCCCGGACCAGCGAGACCGTCAGGTCACCCCAGATCGTGGTCCCGTCGCCGCGGATGTAGCGCTTCTCGAGGCTGTAGGTCTCGATCTCGCCGTCTAAAAGCCGTTGGCTTTGCTCGAGGTCGGCGGCGAGGTCGTCGGGATGGGTCAACTCCTGGAAGGTCATCCGGCTCAGGGTCTCCGCGTCATGGCCCATCATCTCCCCGTAGCGCCGGTTCATCCGGATCAGGCGGCCCGAGGGGCCGGTGAGACAGATTCCCACCGCCGCCTGCTCGAAAGTCCCCCGGAACCGCTCTTCGCTCTCCCGGAGGGCCTCCTCGGCCTGGCGCCGGAGCGTGACATCGTGGGAGACCACCACCGCGTGAGTCACCGTCTCGCCGTCGCCCCGGTAGGGATAGTAGCGGACGCTGTAATACCGCCGCTGCTCCCCGACGAACCCGAAGGTTGCCTCGTACTGAACCGTCTCCCCGGAAAAGCACCGGTCGAGGTATCCCTTGATGGGGTTTCGGAAGTCCCGCTCGCCCCAGACATCGGCCACCGTCCGATCAACGATCTCGGACGGGTCCCGGCCTAAAGCCTGGCAGTAGGCCCGGTTGGCGGCCCGGTAAACGTAGCCCCGGTCGATGAGGGTCATGAAATCCCCGGAGGCGTTGGCCATGAACTCGTACCGGCGCCAGTTCTCCTCGAGAACCTTCCGGTCGGTGATCTCCCGGGCCACCTCCACCAGCCGGACAATGGCGCCGTCCGCGTCCCGGACCGGATAGCCCCGGACCTGCCAGATCCGCCCGTCCGGGGTCTCGATCTCGGCGTCGTGGGTCTTCCCGTCGGCCAGGGTTCGGAGGAGCGGACATCCCGGACACGGCTCGGCCAGGCCGTGCCAGATTTCATGGCAGGTCCGCTCCACCATTTCCGATGCCGCCCGCCCCGCCGCCCGGCAGGCGGCCCGGTTGACCCAACGGATGGTCAACTGGTCGTCGAGATACGAGACCTGCTCTCCGATGCTGTCGAGGATCAGGGTCTTTTCCGCCGCCGATACCCCCAGGCGGTCATCCGGACCCGGATCAATATCCCGATCCCGGCTCACGGTCGCCATCCACCCCGGACGATCAACAAGGATTCGGGATAATCAGGGATTTTAGTTTTGCTCATCATTTCAACCACATCTCGTTCACGCCGGCCGGGGCGAAGCCTTCATTGTTATACACAAGCTATTCTATCCGC
>CAZWGY010000501.1:0-3618 GCA_964633575.1 uncultured Desulfobacteraceae bacterium | reverse complement strand
GGAGTTGCCCCTGCATCCTCAGCCCTCATCAGACCTCCGAGGTTTCCAAATTTTTTGGAAACCTCGGAGGTCCCTTTCCTCATCACTCAGCACTCAGCACTCATCATCCAGCCCCGTCACCGTCAGGTTGTCCCGGTGAATCACCTCGTCATAGGGCTTGTGGCCCAACCGCTTTCGGATTTCCCCCGTCCGGAGGCCCATGATCCGGCGGATTTCGGCGGCGGAGTAATTGACCAGCCCCATGCCGAGAATCACGTCTCCGCCGTTTTTAAATGCCACCGGAGCCCCGACTCCGAACTCGCCCTCGACTTCGACGATCCCCGA
The DNA here is from genome assembly GCA_964633575.1 of uncultured Desulfobacteraceae bacterium. Lineage (GTDB taxonomy): Bacteria > Desulfobacterota > Desulfobacteria > Desulfobacterales > JAABSP01 > CAYNGG01. The sequence goes on along the minus strand of CAZWGY010000501.1, from coordinate 3,294 downwards.
CGGCAGGAGGCTCTTGCCGCCGGTGAGGATGGCCCGGGCCGCCCCGTCGTCGATCCGGAGGGTCCCCTTGGGGGTCAGAGTGAAGCCGATCCAGCACTTTCGATTGGCCATCTTCCCCCGCTGAGGAAGAAAGACGGTCCCGAGTTGCTCCCCGGCAAAGAGCCGGCCCACGATGTCGGGGATTTTGCCCCCGGCGATGATCATGGGGACCCCGGCGGTGGTCAGCTTCCGGGCGGCCTTGATCTTGCTGAGCATTCCCCCGGTGCCCAGAGCCCCGGCAATCCCCCCGGCGGCCCGTTCGATTTCCCGGTGGATGGTGGTTACCGTCTCGATCCGAGCGGCGTCCGAGTGAATCCGGGGGTCCCTGTCGTAAAGGCCGTCGATGTCGGTGAGATTGATCAAGAGGTCGGCATCCATCAGGAGGGTGATCATGGCGGCGAGGTTGTCGTTGTCGCCGAACCGGATCTCATCGGCCGAGACCGTGTCGTTTTCGTTGATCACGGGGACTACCCCCCAGGCCAGCAGGGTGTGCAGCGTGTTTCGAGCGTTCAGGTAGCGCTTTCGGTGGGTGAGCCCATCGCCTGTGAGGAGCACCTGGGCCACCTGCTTCCCATGCCGTTCAAAGGCCGTTTCGTACTCCAGGATCAGCCCGGCCTGGCCAACGGCCGCCGCGGCCTGCCGGCGGGGAATCGCGTCAGGCCGTCTTCGGAGCCCCAGCTTTTTCACTCCGGCGGCCAGCGCGCCGGAAGAAACGAGGAGAACCTCGCGGCCGCCGTCAATCAGGGTGCTGATCTGGCTGCTGATGGCGCCGATCGCCTCGATATTCAGGCCATTGTCCTGAGTCAGGACATTACTGCCCACTTTTATCACAACCCGTTTGGCGGTGTCAAAAAGATGTCGGGGATGATTCGGACTCATGGGAGGTATCCAGCGCTTGGCATAAGGCGTTGATCAGCGAGGTCAGCCCCGTTCCGGCGGCGGCCGAGATCGACCGGACGGTCGGATCGCCGAAGGCGTCGCGGAACCGGGCCGCCTTTTCCTCGGCCCCGGGGATATCGAGCTTGTTGAGAACCACGATCCGAGGCTTTTCGGCCAGGTCGGGATTGTGAGCGGCCAGCTCCCGGTTGACCGTCTCGTAAGCGGTCAGGGGCGCCGCCAGGTCGATGGCGTCGGCGTCGATGAGGTGGATCAGGGTTCCCGTCCGCTCGATGTGACGGAGAAACCGCGTCCCCAGGCCCGCCCCCGTGTGGGCCCCTTCGATGAGGCCCGGAATGTCGGCCACCACGAACGGCTCCCGACCTCGGGGCGTGACCACTCCGAGAGTAGGGGTTAACGTCGTAAAGGGATAATCGGCAACCTTCGGAGTCGCTCCGGAGATGGCGCGGATGAGGGTTGACTTCCCGGCATTGGGGAGGCCAATGATCCCGACATCGGCCAGGAGCTTGAGTTCCAGCCGGAGGGTCCGTTCCTCGCCGGGCTCGCCGGGCTGAGCAAACCGGGGGGTCCGGTGAGTGGATGTGGCGAATCGCCGGTTCCCCTGACCGCCCCGGCCGCCCCGGGCCACCACAACGGTCTCATCCGGTCCCACCAGGTCCCGGACCAGGTCGTCGGTCTCCGCGTCGCGGATCAGCGTTCCGGGGGGCACCGTGATGGTGAGATCCCGGCCGTCCCGGCCGGTCTTCTGAGATCCGCCGCCGCCCCGGCCGTTTTCCGCCCGGAAAACCCGTTTGAAACGAAAATCGTGGAGTGTGCGCTTCCGGCCGCTGGCCGCCAGGATTACATCGCCGCCCCGGCCGCCGTCGCCGCCATCCGGACCACCCCGGGGGACAAACTTCTCCCGCCGAAAGGAAACGCAGCCGCGCCCCCCATCGCCGGCCCGGACGCTGATGGTGGCCTCGTCAACGAATGTCACTCGGCATAGACGCTGGCCTTCTTCCGGGACCGGCCCAGCCGCTCATAAGCCACTACCCCGTCGATTTTGGCAAACAGGGTATAGTCCCGTCCGATGCCCACGTTTTTCCCGGCGTGAATCCGGGTCCCCAACTGACGAACCAGGATGTTCCCGGCCCGGACCTTCTGACCGCCGAAAATCTTGACACCCCGCCGCTGGCCGTGGCTGTCCCGGCCGTTGCGCGAGCTGCCGCCCGCTTTCTTATGTGCCATTATTCCGTCTCCCTGGGTTCGATCGACGACTCGGCCGCCTCGGGGGCTTCCGCCTCGACCGGTTTCTGGGTCAGCTCGTCCGCCTCGACCGGTTTCTGAATCAGCTCGTCCGCCTCGGCCGGCGCCGCCTCGGCGGCGATCCCCGGCCCGGTGATCCGGTCCACCCGAATCGCCGTGTAGGGCTGACGATGCCCCTGCTTCCGGCGGTAGCGCTTCCGCCGCTTGTACTTGAAGACCAGGATTTTCTTGGCCCGGTCCTGCTCGACAATCCGGCCTTCCACCGCCGCGTCATCCACCAGCGGCCGGCCGACCGTGACGGTCTCTCCGTCGGACAGCATCAGTACCCGGTCAAAGGTCACCGGGGCTCCGACTTCACCGGGCAGCTTCTCCACCCGGAAGATCTCCTTTTCCCGTACGCGGTACTGCTTCCCGCCCGTATTTACCACAGCGTACATCCGTCGTCTCCTCCTTAAAAGCCGTCCATCAATCTGAGTATAACAGATTCAAATCCAAAAGCAGTCTATATTATTCGATCAGATGATATTGTCAAGGATTTTTTAGCCGAGCCGGCCATCCCGGGGGCTGGCGCGGAACGTCGAATGCCAACGGGAAATCTCCGCTGTTTCAGGCTTTGGAATGGACGGCGTGGTTACAATGGAAGGAGTGCCGAAGGACTGTTGAAACAGTCGTCCATTGCCTGAATGTCTCGCCCTTACCCGCCGTAACCGGTGCAATGTCCGTTTGATCGCTTCCCCGCAATGTCGCATTGGCAAACACCTCATCATTCACAGATCGGGCGTTTCAGCCGTTTTGGCGTTTCGGGGGGCTGTCTCTGTATGCGTCCGGGCCTGTCGTTGAAAAGCTCCCGTTGCGGCCGAACAGCCTTTACACCCGCCGCCGCAACCATATTCGGGGCGATCGGTTTTGACGGCGCCGGCGATCCGTCGCCAGATGTAGAACACGGCAGCGGCGAAGACGAAAAACAGGGCGATGGTTTCCATGGCGGTCCCTTCACCTCAGGATGGCGATTTGGGCCATGATCATCGTTTGGGCCATTTGTTTCACCCGGCTCATCCAACCCCTCCCCCCAGCCCCCTCCCCTAAAGGAGAGGGGGTGACATCAATTGCCTG
>CAZWGY010000500.1:0-3628 GCA_964633575.1 uncultured Desulfobacteraceae bacterium | reverse complement strand
CCCCCCTTCCCTAAAGGGAAGGGGGGAATGATCATGCCATGATTTCAGGCATATCTGGCAATTGATACCACCCCCCTCTCCTTTAGGGGAGGGGGTCGAGGGGAGGGGTTTGATAAGCCGGGTGAGTCGAATGGCCTAAACGATGATCATGGCCGGAGACATCCATTCCCGAAAGGATATTCGATGACCCTACAGGAACAACTGAAAAAGGACCTGGTGACGGCCATGAAGGCCAAAGACGAGGTCCGGAAAAACACCATCCGGGTGATCATGGGCGAATTCGGCCGGGCCGAGACCAAGGACCTGTCCGACGACGAGGTGATCCGGATTCTCAAAAAGCTGGTGAAAAACGAGCGGGAGGTTCTCGAACAAAGCGGCGAGGCCGACTCCGAGTACATCCGGATCATCGAGGGCTACCTCCCCAAGATGGCCTCGGAAACGGAGATCACCGACTGGATTCGGGAAAACATCGACTTTTCGACCTTTAAAAACCGGATGCAGGCCATGCGGCCGATCATGGCCCACTTCGGCGGGACCGCCGACGGCGAGACCGTCAAGCGGATCCTTCAGAACTGGACGGAGTAAGGTATGGGCGAGATCAAAAGCACTCTGGACCTGGTCATGGAACGGACCCGGAACATGACCCTGAGCGAGGAAGAGCGGCGGGAACAGTCGGCGGAGCGATTCCGGCGGGCTTTGGACGGCCTGGTCCAGCGGTTCTCCGAGGGGTCCATGAAGCTCTCGGAAGCCCAGCGGGAAATAGCCGGGCTGAAGGCGTCCAATCCGGCGGCCACCGATGAGGCAATCCGTGAGGAGCTCCTGGTCCGGGTTCCGATGGAAGGGTCCGCCGACGGGGTCCTGACCCTCCTTCGGGAGATCGGCGGCGTGGACCCGGCTCCGATCATCGATCTCCGGTCAGCCTGCGAGGCGGAGCTCCGGCAGGCCATGACCCGCCGGATGACCGAACGGAAGGACGAGCTGGCCCGGGTCCACGGGATCTCCGGGTCGGCCGTGGTCCCCAACCCCCGGACCGACCCAACCTGGGGAGATCGGCGGCGGAAGATCACCGCCGACTACTCGGCGGAGCTGGACCGGCTAAGGGCCGATATGACCGGCGACACTGGCAATAGGCTTTAAAATATGGATTTTGGGTAGGCAGCAGGGGAGGAGATAATACTCGAGTGTATCTCCGACCGATAACGCCCCCACAAATCTTTATTGGGAAGTCTATCAGATGTAGCTGAGCATGTTGGCGGTGAGCCACTTGAAGTTTTCATGGACCGAGGCGGCCCCGGAGATCACCGGGCCGTGACCGGGCAGGACGTGCTCGGCGCGGATTTCGGAAACCCGCTCGATGCTCTCCCGGAGAGCGGGGCCGCTCCCGCCGGGGAGGTCGGTCCGGCCCACCCCGCCGTCGAATACCACGTCGCCGGTGAAGAGGGCTCGGCGGTCCGGCCAGAAAAACGCCACCGAACCGGGGGAGTGGCCGGGGAGGTGGATCACCTCGAGGGTCAGGCCCCGGATGTTCAGATCGCCTTCCTTAAGGAAGAAGTCGGGGGCGATTGCCTCGGGCCGGACCCCGAAGGTCGCCAGATACTGGTCCATCCGGCGGATCAGGCCCCACTCCTCCTGGTGGAGAGCGGTGAGGGCCCCGGTCTTCGTAAACCGGGTCACCGCCTCGATATGGTCCGGGTGGCAGTGGGTGAGGAGAACGAGGTCAATGTCGCCCACCCCGAGGCCCAAATCGGAAAGGCCCCGCTCCACGTGGTCGAAAAGGTGGAGATGGCCGGGGTCGATGAGAATCCGGGCCGGGCCGTCGATAAGGTAGGTGTTGCAGTTGTTGGCGCTCATGGACTCCCAGAGAAAAGCGTGGAGGCCGTCGGTGACTTGCATGGCGTCTGTCTCCGTCCTCGCGGGCCGTGGTCGGCCCGGTTCGGGGAACGCGGCGGCAGCCGGGTCCCGTGTTTCAAAAATAATAATGATACCAAACTTCCCCTCACCGATCAACGGAGGCGCGGATGAATCTCCACCATGATCCCTTTGCCGTCTTTGGACAGAGTCGGACCCCCTGTGGACTCTATGCCCGGCGCCGCTGGCGCGGCGAGGGCGAAACCGAAAGCTTCCGGCGGGACTTTTCCGCCGCGGTGGACGCGATCCTGGCCGACCAGTCCCCGGACGGTCACTGGGGGCACTCGGCGCTCCGGACCGCCCGGGGCCTCTTTGACCTCCACCTCACCGTCCGAGACCGGACCGACCCGGGCGACCGGGCCCTGGACTGGCTCACCAGCCAGGCCGAAGCCCTCTTCATCCGGAACCGGACCCGATCGGAACCGACGGTGGCCCCCATCGACCTGGGGGCCCTGCCCTTCGTGGGAAGCCGGAACGACGTCTTTGTCACATCGGCCGCGCTTTTTTTAGAAACGGTGATGGGCGGCGGAGACCGGCCCCGGGTCCTGTCGCTTTACAGCCGGCTAGCCGCCGAATGTCTCGACAACCCCCGCTGGCAGGCCGACCCGGCGGCTTTGACCAACATCCTGAGAGCCTTGGCGGTCCATCCCCGGTATCGGGAGGACGCCGCGGCACGGCTGATCGTCGAAAAGCTGGCCGAAGCCCAGGGAGCCGACGGCGACTGGGGCGGCCGGTTTCCGGCTTATCTCACGGTCAACGCCCTGGCCCATCTCCCCCTGCCCGAGGTCGAACCGCCCCTGACCGCCGCCTTTGCCCGCCTTCAGGAGACACAGGCCGAGGACGGCACCTGGGGCGAATCCCATCCCGAGTGGTCCACATTTCTGGTGGTCCACGCCCTCATCCAGACCGGTCACCTGACCCCGCCGGCTCACCGGCCCGCCTGACCGGCGGGCCTTGCATCCCGGCGCCATCCGGCTCCGGAAGCGCCCCGTCAAAATTATGGTCATAAGCCAAAAAAAGAGTTGACACCCGGCTTCGGGGTCGCTATATTTTAGTCAAATGACCGAAACGCCCAAACGGGCAGACGAGGAGGTGAGACCATGCCAAACAAAAACGGAACAGGACCGAGCGGCAACGGACCCAGAAGCGGCGGCGGTGGCAATCGCGGCGGCGGAGGGGGCCGAGGCCAGGGTGGTGGTGGCGGTCGAGGCCAGGGGCCCGGCAAGGGCCAGGGCCGAGGACGCCGGGACGGCGGCGCCGGCCAGGGCGGACGAGGCTCGGGGCGCGGCGCCGGCGGTGGTAGCGGCAGCGGAGGAGGCGGCGGCAACCGAGATCAGTAGCCGGCCGCCAGGAATCCAACCATCATTGGAAAATTCCATTTTAAGGAGGACAAACATGCCAGGATTTGATCGAACCGGACCGATGGGCGCCGGTCCCATGACCGGCGGACGACGGGGACTTTGCGGCCAGGGCGCGGCCGCTGAGGCGGGCGCTTACGGCTATGGATACGGACGCGGACGAGGACGCGGCTTTGGCCGGGGTCGGGGATTTGGCCGTCGAGGACGGCCCGGCTGGGGCGCGGCCCCGGCCCCCTATCCCGCATCCGACGCCGACATGGGCGCCGAGCTCCGGGCCGAGGCCAACCATCTCCAGAACGCCCTGGCCGCGGTCCAGCGGCGGATTGACGAGCTCGAGGCCCCGACGCCCGAGGATTAACCCG
>CAZWGY010000499.1:0-3630 GCA_964633575.1 uncultured Desulfobacteraceae bacterium | reverse complement strand
AAACCATTTTCATGCACGGGAGTGATCGTTTTGCCTACCATAATCATGAGGGTTTATCATTTTACAACAAGCCCTGACTGTCTTGATAATCCGGGTCGGCTCATGCCAAACGCGACAAATTGTCAGAAAGACATTCGGGTATGTCATCGTTTGGGCCAGTCCAGGATCGTAAGAACCGACCCGGCATCAATCTGGAAAAATGGGTAAACCCGGGAGCGCCCCGTCTAATCCCGCGCCCCCCGAACCCTCTCCGATACGGAGAGAGGGGACTCCAATCACCGGTTCCCCATTTCCGCATCCCGATCCATCCACTTTTCCAGCCGGGGTGCCCGGTAGTCGGCCATCCGGGTCAGCAACCGGGCCGGGTCGTCGTCCGCCAGGAGCATCTCCAGGTGCTCGGGACGCATGAACCGTTGATCGGCCACCTGCTCCAGGTAGGTCAGCAGGGGGTCGAAAAAGCCGGCCACATTGAGCAGCGCGATGGGCTTAGCGTGAAAGTCGAGCTGGGCCCAGGTCCAGATCTCGAAGAGCTCGTCCAGGGTCCCGATGCCGCCCGGCAGGGCCACGAAGCCGTCGGCGAGGTCGGCCATCAGGGCCTTGCGCTCGTGGAGGGTCTCCACGATCCGGAGCTCCGACAGCCCGGCGTGAGCGACTTCCCGGTCGCTCAGGGCCCGGAGCATCACGCCGACCACTCGACCCCCGGCCGACAGCGAGGCATCGGCGACGCGCCGCATCAGCCCGAGGTTGCTGCCGCCGTAAACCAGGGTCTGCCCGTTTTGGGCCAGTCGGGCGCCGAGCGCGGCCGCTGCATCCGCAAAGGCCGGGGACCGGCCGGGACTCGACCCGCAAAATACGCATATCGATGTCAACATGATCGCTCTCTCTCCGGATTCCTGGTGATAAGCAGCTTTCCTGGCGGTATTCCCCCCTACATCCAGCTCCCGATGAGGAGAAAGGGAGCCCAGAAGGCGGGATGGCTATATTGACCGCCGTTGATGAGCGCCACCTGGGCGGCCTTGAGGGCTTCGGCCCGCGAGGTACCGCGCTCTTTAAGCCGCTCGTAGAAAATCTGGACGGCCGCCGCCGTCGCCTCGTCGTCCACGGACCAGAGCGTCGCCACGGCGCTCCGGGCTCCGGCCTTGACCGCCACTCCAGCCAGGCCCAAAGCCGCCCGCTCATCGCCCAGGGCAGTCTGGCAGGCGCTCAGGGTGAGGAGGGCGAGTGGCTGCTCCCGGAACCGGCCCAGGCCGATGAGCCCCTCCAGACGGTTCATGGAGAGGGTCCCCGCCGAGGTGAGGAGGAAGGTATCGGCGGCCGTCCCCCCGAACTCGCCGTGAGTGGCCAGATGCACGATGCCGAAAGCCCGACGCCGGAGAGCGGCTTCAAGGGTCTCCTCGGTGTAGGTCTCGTCCTTGAGGACCGTCCCACCAATGAGCGACTGGATGGCCGCCAGCTCCCGATGGACGGCCGGGAGGGCGGAAAAGCCCATCCGGGCTTCGGTGAGGCCGACCAGGAGCGCCGGGGTGTCGGCGATGACCAGCGGCTGAGGGTCGCTCAAGGTAATCCCCGGCACGGTCACGACGGCGAAGCGTTCGGTTAGAAAGCCCGCCCCGTCGTGGAGCGCCGCGAAGGGGATGAGCCGGAGGGCTCCGTCCGGGGCCACGATGAGGGTCCGGACCCGGTTTTCCGCCAACAGCGGGGCCACCGGCCGGATCAGCCAGTCGTGGAGCCGCCGGGCGAAAAAGTAGTAGCGGTTACCGGCCGAGGGGGACTGGAGATAGGCGCGAAAGCGCCGGACAGCGGTGTTCAGCCGGTCAGCGGCCACGGGCGCGGTCACCAGGCGAATCCCGTCCGGCAGGGTCACCAGAAGGGCGGTCATATCCGAAAAGATGATGGGATAGAGGACGGCGGTGCCGGCGGGTGCCCGGTCGAGCCGGGTCCGGCGGGTCTGGAGTTCCGCGATGCACTCGTCCTTGAAATAATTTTCCAGCTCCGCCGCCTTGAGGGTTTCCATCACGTCCCGGGCCTCGATGAGCCGATGTTCCCGCTGGTCGGGGGAATCGGCCCGCCGGGCCGACTCCAGGAGGAGTCGGGCCAGCCCCAGATAGACCGGCCGGATCTCCCCGGTAAAGACCGCATCCCCCCGGCGGGCATCAGCCATCAGCTCCGCCCGGATTTCGGTGAGGATATCGGTTGCCTTCCGGAACCACTCGGTGGCCCGGTCGAAATCCCCGGTGCGGCGATAGAGCCGGCCGAGCTGCCACAGGCAGCGGTAACGGATTTCCGGGAACCGGCCCCGCTGGGCGTGGAAAAGGGCCTGGCGGGCCCGTCGGAAGGCCGCTTCAATCTCGCCTCGGTCCTCGTGGAGCCGGGCGAACACGACGCATGCGCCGGCGGCCAGACGGGGAGCGCCGGTCTCGTCGGCAATGGCTTCGGCGCCGCTCAGCGCATCAGCCGCCACCTTTCGCGGGGAATCACCGGCGGCGGGGGCGGACTCGGCCAGGTCCAGAGCCAGAATAGCCAGGGAGATCAGGGCCTCACCGGTCTCCCGGGTGGGCGGCAGCCCATGGGCGGCTTCGGCGGCCGCCGAGAGTGCATCCACCGCCTGGTCCCGCTCCCCCCGCTCAAGGGCCAGCCGGGCGTTGTTGAGCCGGACCCGGACCGCCAGCGGCCGTAAATCCGGTCCGTCGGCCGGAGCCGTCTCGATGAGATACCGGCTTTCAGCGTAGGCCCATCCGGCGGCCGCCGACTCTCCGGACTGGCGGTAAGCATTGCCCAGATCGTTCAAGACCGCCGCCATGACAGCCGGATCGTCGGAGACAATGGCGGCATCCTCGGCCTCCTCGGCAATCCGGACGGCCTCGGCCGGCCGGCCCAGGGAGAGATGGACGTCGGCCAGGGCCCCCAGGAACCTTGCCCGATCCCGGTCATCGCCAATGGCTCCCCCGGCTTTCAGACCGGCGGCCAGTGCCGCTCGGGCATGCTCGTGAAATCCGAGCCGGGTGTAGCGGCCGGCCAGGGTCATCAGGGTTTGAAGGTAGCCGGGATCGGCGGGAGTCAGGTTTTCGAGGGCCGCTTCAGCCCGGTCGATGGCCGCCCGGTCGGCCGGGGACGGCGGGCACCGGCCCGAGCCGGGAAGATCGGCCCCGGCGAGGCCGAGTCCCCCCATACCGGGCATCAGGAAAAGGGCGACCAGGATCGCCCCCACCCGGGGCCACCGGCCGCCGAAATCCCATTGGGTCAAGTGTCGAATCATCCGCATCCCCCTTATTTGGTCATCAGGACGATCTCGCCGTTCCAGGTATCATCGACCCCGCAAGCGTCGATATGGTCGATCTGCTGGATCATGAACGCCGAGGCCCCGTCGTCAAAGCTCTGGTGAATCCGGGCAAAAGTCCGTCGGGCGGCCTCAAAGGATCCGGCATGGAAATCAGCCAGGGCCGCCTCATAGACATTCTTGAGTTGTCGCTGGGTTTCGGTCACCGTGTCTTCGAAACCGACCAGCTCGTGGACCGGGACCGGCTTCTTCTTCCCTTTGACCACGAACCGGCCCAACTCTCGGGTGAAAAAAGCCGCGTCATCGCCGTCCATCGGCGGTGCCGCGGCGATCCCGGCCAAAGTTGTTTCGCT
>CAZWGY010000498.1:0-3635 GCA_964633575.1 uncultured Desulfobacteraceae bacterium | reverse complement strand
ATGCAGAGGTTGGCCACCGACCGCATGGCCAGCCGGACCATCACCTCGGCGATCTCATCGACTGGCACGGACCGGCCGAGGTACCGGGTGAGCCGGGCTCTGTCCGCGTCGGAGGCTTCGGTTTCCAACCAGCCCCGGGACGTATTGTTGTCGTGGGTTCCGGTATAGACGACGCAGTCGGTGACGTGATTGTGGGGGGCGTAGGGGTTTTTGGGGAGGTCATCACCGAAGGCGAAGAGGAGAAGCTTCATCCCGGGAAACCGGAACCGGCGCATCACCTCCCGGACGTCCGGGGTGATCACCCCGAGGTCCTCGGCAATCACCGGGAGGCAGGAAAACCGGCGGGACAGGCGGCTGAAGAAATCCCGGGCCGGGGCATCCACCCACCGGCCGGAGATGGCGGTATCCGCGTCGGCCGGAACCTCCCAGTAGGACACGAGGCCCCGGAAGTGGTCCACCCGAACCCAGTCGGTCAGGGCGAGGTTCCGGGCCATCCGGCGGACCCACCATTCGTAGCCGGTCTCCCGGATCCGGTCCCAATGGTAGAGGGGATGGCCCCAGAGCTGGCCGGTGTCCGAGAAATAGTCCGGCGGAACTCCGGAGACGGCGATCGGCCGGCCGTCGGGGTCGAGCTGGAAGAGGTCCCGGCCGGCCCAGACGTCGGCGGAGTCGTGGATGACGTAGATGGGGATATCGCCGATGAGCTTGACCCCCCGCTCGTTGGCATACGCCCGGAGGGCCGCCCACTGGGTCCCGAAAAGGTATTGGAGAAACCGGCTCCGGTCCATGTCCTCGGCCAGGTCCGCGTCGGCATCGGCCAGGGCGTCGGGTTCGCGGTTCCGGACTTCGTCGGGCCACTCGATCCAGGGGCGTCCGTCGAAGCGGCTTTTCAGGGCTTCGAACCGGACGTAGTCGTCGAGCCAGTGGCGGTTGTCCTGGCAAAAGCGGTGAAAGTCGGCCGGCGGCTCGCTCCGGCGGAACCGCTTGAAGGCCCGGTCGAGGAGGTCGGCCCGGTCGGCCTCGACCGAGGAAAAATCCACCCGATCCGCGTTGTTTTCGTCCCCGCGGAACGGGGCCAGGTCGCCGGGGGTCAGGTACCCCGCCGTTTCCAGGTCTTCGGGGCTGATCAGGAGGGGGTTGCCGGCAAAGGCCGAGTCGCTGTGGTAGGGGGAGTGAAACCCGGCCGCGTCGGTGGGGTTGAGGGGCAGGATCTGCCAGTAGCTCTGGCCGGCGGCGGCCAGGAAATCAACGAACCGGCGGGCGGCCGGACCGAGGTCCCCGATCCCGAAGGCCGAGGGCAGGGAGGTGATGTGAAGGAGAATGCCGCTTCCGCGTGTGATCATGGGGGCTCCCGTGGCGAGGGGAAGGGCGGGGGGATGATCCGCGTCGGCATCCGGCCCGGCGGTCCCGTTCCCGCTTTCCCCGCGTCCCGTCTTATGGTATAGGTCATGGCCGACCGGCGGCCACGCCGGCGGCGCCGGTACGAAATCCGGCATTATCCGTCAGTTGTTATGATATGTCAATCACGCCCGGCGTGACCTTACTAAGGATGAAGCGATGGTGGAAATTTGGCCCGGCCTGCCCGACCCCCCCGGCGCGACCTATGACGGCGAGGGGACTCAGTTTTCGGTTTACTCCCGGGTGGCCGACCGGGTGACCCTCTGCCTGTTCGACGCCGACGGCGAGGAGACCCGGATCGACCTCCCCGAGCGGACCGCTTTTTACTGGCACGGCTACGTGCCGGGAGTTCGTCCCGGCAAGCGGTACGGCTTTCGGGTCCATGGCCCCTGGGACCCGGCGGCGGGGCTCCGGTGTCGGCCGGAAAAGCTCCTCCTGGACCCTTATGCCCGGGCCACGGACGGTTCAGTGCGGTGGGTTCCGGCGTTGTTCGATCACGATCTCGACGACCCCGAGGGGCTGACTCCCAACACCGAGGATTCCGCTCCTCACACCCTGAAGTCGGTGGTGATCAACCCCTATTTCGACTGGGGCGACGACGCCCCGCCGAAGGTGTCCCCGGCCGACACGATCTTATATGAGACTCACGTCAAGGGCTTTACGGCCCGGATGGACCGGATTCCCCGGGAGCTTCGGGGGACTTATGCCGGGCTGGCCCATCCGGCGGCCATCGAACACTTCACCCGGCTGGGGGTGACGGCGGTGGAGCTCCTGCCCATCCACCAGTTCTGCCATGAGCCCCGGCTGGTCCGGATGGGGCTGGCCAACTATTGGGGGTACAACTCCATCGGGTTTTTCGCCCCTCACGCGGGCTATGCCGCCGCCCAAAGCCCCCGCCGGCGGGTCCAGGAATTCAAGGGGATGGTCCGGCGGCTCCACGCGGCCGGCCTGGAGGTGATCCTCGACGTGGTTTACAACCACACCGCCGAAAGCGACCGCCACGGGCCGATGCTCTCCTTCCGGGGGCTGGACAACGCGGCCTACTACCGGCTGGACCCGGATGACCGGCGGCGGTACGTCAATTACACCGGGACCGGCAACACCATCGACGCCCGTCACCCGGCGGTCCTCCGACTGATCATGGATTCGCTCCGCTACTGGGTGACCGAGATGCACGTGGACGGGTTCCGGTTCGACCTGGCGCCGGTCCTGGGGCGGGAGTCGGACGGGTACGACCCCGGCGCCGGGTTTCTCGACGCGCTCCGCCAGGACCCGGTGCTGCGGCGGGTGAAGCTCATCGCCGAAGCGTGGGACGTCGGGCCGGGAGGGTATCAGGTGGGCGGGTTCCCTCACCCCTGGTCCGAGTGGAACGACCGGTACCGAGACGAGATCCGGGACTTCTGGCGGCCCAACGCCTCGAAACGGTCCCTGGGCGACCTGGCCACCCGGCTCACCGGCAGCGCCGACCTCTTCCAGCGGACCGACCGGCCCCCTCAAGCCTCGGTGAACCTGGTGACTTCCCACGACGGCTACACCCTCCACGATCTGGTCACCTACGAGAAAAAGCACAACGCGGCCAATGGGGAGGAGAACCGGGACGGCCACAACGACAACCGGTCCTGGAACGGCGGGGTGGAAGGGGAGACCGACGACCCCGAGATCCAGTCGATCCGGCAACGGCAAAAGCGGAATTTCCTGGCCACCCTGTTTTTATCCCAGGGGGTTCCCATGCTCCTGGCCGGAGACGAGATGAGCCGGACCCAGCGGGGGAACAACAACGCCTATTGTCAGGACGGGGAGCTGACCTGGCTCGACTGGGAAGAGGTGGACACGGAGCTGATCGAGTTTACCCGCCGGCTCATCGCGCTCCGGCAAGCCCACCCGGTCTTTCGGCGGCGAAGGTGGCTCCGGGGCCATGACCCATCGGACCCGGCGGGGGCATCCCCCCCGGATGTCACCTGGTATCGTCCCGACGGCCGGGAGATGACCGAGCCGGACTGGCGGAACCCGGACGGCCGGGCGCTGATGGTCTGCCTCTCCGGTCGGCTCGGCTATCTCGACACCGAGGGCCACCCGCTGGTGGATGACGATTTCCGTCTGTTGATGAACGCCGGAGGCGCCTCGGTATCCTTTGTTCTCCCGCCATCCGGCGATGGGGCTCGCTGGCAACCGGTCATCGACACGGCCCAGTGGAACGTCCCGGACGACGCATCATCCTATCAGGGGGGCGATTCGGT
>CAZWGY010000497.1:0-3636 GCA_964633575.1 uncultured Desulfobacteraceae bacterium | reverse complement strand
CTACCGAATCATCTACCGGGTCAAGAGCGAAGAGGTTTACGTTATGGTGATTGCCGATGGCCGTCGCGATATGCAGGCATTGCTGCAACGACGTTTACTCCAGGCATGAATCCGCGTATTCGTTGAAAGAAAACGGAATCGAGGCACCGGTTGTGTCCGTCTCGGCTCCCCCCTTTCGTCACGGCCCAAGAATTTCCTGGCTCTAAATCGCGGATAGCTCCCGCGGAGTGGATAGCCATACGGGGCCGAAAACCTATCCCCCATCTTCGGTACCCTAAACCTCTCCTTCAATATCTCCCGAGCTTGTGATATGGTCCGCGTCAGGCCAAACGGTTCAACATTCCGTAACCCCAAAAGAGGAGGGCAACATGGACCGATGGAAGGCGAAGACCCGACTGGTGGTGGCAGTCCTGATGATCGGCGGGCTGATCATGTCCGGCTGCGATGATTCGGAGACCCTGGACGAGCCTGAAGCGCCGGCATTTGTCGAGGACTACACCCGTCTGACCGGGGGGCTGGAGGATGGCTATCTCCACGAGTACACCGGCATCGATGACGGCGGGATTGCTCACGTTACTTACTGGACTCTGGCGGCCGGAGATCCGAATTACGAGGCGCTCCACCCCGAAGAGCAGGCCAAAGTGGGACTCATCCAGGCCAATGTCCTCCACAGCGTCCTGTTTCAGCCCCACCAGCGGGTGGCCGGCCACGAAGCCACCGGGCTGCTGGACACGGCGGGACGTCGCCAGCGGGTCGTCCTGAAAGTGCCCAAAACCTGGAACGGCCATCTGGTGGTGGCCGGCACGCCGGGTCTCCGGAACCATTACGCCAACGAGGCGGTGCTCGCCCCCTGGCTGGTGGCCCAAGGCTATGCCTTCGTGACCGGCGACAAGGGTCTCCTAAACGGCTCCGACACCATGCTCACCGGCACCCATCCCTCCCAGCACTGGGGAATCATGATGCTCGACCTGGCCCGATGGGCCTCGGCGCGGATCGAGGCGGCGGTGGGCGAGAAGGTCGATCGGACCTTTGCGATCGGCCTGTCCAACGGCGGTTATCAGGTCCGCCGGGCCCTCGAGCTGGATCATGAGGCGGTGGCGAACGGTGCCGAACGGCTCTTCGACGGGGGCATCGATTGGTCCGGAGCCTACTGGCCCGGCGAGCGGGTTCTGGACGCCGACAACGACGGGGCCGTTTCGGTGGCCGAATACGTCGCGGCCAACTCCCTGATCGCCAGTGTGGACCGGGCCACGGTGGCCATGGGCTGGGCTTATGGGCCGGACTCGATAACCACCCCGGAAAACTGGGCCGCCACGCCCCCCTATCCGGATGCCCGTGACACCATGCTCGCCTCCGGATTTACTCCGGAATCCGCCATCTCGTGGGGGTATTACAACACGATTTTCGACGGCTATAAGGCCGCTCTGCCGGCATGGAAAGGGGTTGGGTACTACAACCTGGTTTCCTATGTGTACAAGGCCGAACTCCGGGGGGACACCGCCGCGACGAGCGCCGCCTACACCTGCTATGCCAATCCGGCGGCCCCCGACGTCGAACCGCCCCTTTACGACTGGCTGGAAGCCGACGAGCACCTGGGATGGAACGCCGAAAGCGTCGCCTGGGCCTTGAAAAACGCCAACACCGGAAGCTTTTCCGCGCCGATGATCACCGTGGCGGGCCGGGCCGACGCCCTGGTGGCCTACGAAGCCCAGGCCGTGGCTTACGCGGACCTCGTGGAACAATACGGGAGCCCCGAGCTCCATCGACTCTATACCATTGAAAACGCGGGCCATGTGGATGCCCATGCCGACGGCGCCGGGGACTTCGACTTCAACGGGATACCGGGCGACGAAGGGGTTGCCGACCGCCTGACCCCCATGCAGCCTTACGTCCAGAAGGCCTTTGACGATCTCGTGGCCTGGGTTCTGACCGGCGCCGCCGCCCCGGCCAGCCAGGCCATCCCCACCGACCCCGCCGACGACCTGACCGATCCAAAGGCCATCGGCTATTTCGGAAACGCCGTGGCCGGTCGGTAGCCCTCGACCCGGACGGAAGCGTCCGCCGTTTTTTGCCTAAACCGGGCCGCCCGCAATCGCGGGCGGCCCGGTTGCTTTTCGGCCGGGTAAAGTCAATTCGTGGCCCAAGATCCCGTGAAACCGCTTTTCTTCCCTGATTTCCAACCCGCCCGGCGGCTTCCCGCCGTAATCGATGATCCCGATATAGCCCGGATAGCTGAACGGGCGGTTGCGCTTCCGGCCGCTCAGCTCCTTTACAATGCCAGGCCGATCCAGGTGGCCGAACGCCTTTGGGTGCTTATTCTTCCATGCCCCCCAGCAAGGCGGCGATCTCTTCCGGCTGAGGCAGTTTTCCTTTCAATTCCTTCGGGAGCGTTCTGGTAATTTCATAGGTCGCCACGCCGATGGGCTTGCGAGCGTCGTGCAAGGCGTACTCGACGATGGTGCGGTTCTTCTCCTTGCAAAGAATAATGCCGATGGAAGGGTTTTCATCTTCCTGGCGAACCCGCCGGTCCAGCGCGGTCAGATAGAACTGCATCTTTCCGACGAATTCCGGCTTGAATTTCCCGATTTTCAGGTCAATCGCCACCAGACAGCGCAAGCGCCGGTGAAACAGCAGGAGGTCGATGAAGAATTCCTCGCCGTCGATCTCCAACCGGTACTGACTGCCCATGAAGGCGAACATCCCGCCCATGGCCCGAAGGAAATCTTCGATTCTGGCAATCATCGCCCGTTCCAGCTCCCGCTCGCCGTGCTTCTCGCCCAACTCCAGAAAATCGAAGGTGTATTCATCCTTCACCGCCAGTTTGGCCTGAGCGCGTAACTCCGGTGTCAGCACCTGATCGAAATTGGTCTGGCCCATCAGGGATTTCTCGTAGCTCTGGTTGTCGATCTGGTGAATCAGGACATTCTTGGACCAACCGAATTTGCGGGTCATGCGGATATAGAATTCACGCTCCAGGGGGTCTTTGCATTTGCTCATGATGACCAGATTGTGAGCCCAGGCTATTTCTCCAACCAGTGGTTGGAGTCTTTCATGACCGTTGTATTCCAAATAAAACTGGCGCATGTACCACAGATTCTGCACCGAAAAGCCGGCTACTCCAGGAAATTCCTGACGCAAGTCCGCGGACAAATGTTCCACGACTGATTTGCCCCATCCGGCCTTTTCCTGGCGTTCGGCAATCATCCGCCCAATATCCCAGTAGAGCCCGACCAGCTCGGTATTGACCACTTTCAGCGCGGCGTACTGGGCCGAACGGACGCGCTCCTTCACCTCGGCGAGAAGGTGCGCGTAGTCCGGGCCGGGATTTGTCTTTTCCAGTCCATTCATTTTTCGTCTCCCGCAAAAAAATGTCTTTTTCAAGCAAAGCCCGCGCCCCTTCAGGGCGCATTGGCTGGTCGCTTCCGCCCTGGGCTTGAAACCCCAGGCCATAAGCCGTTGCCGGCCATGATCATCGTTTGAGCCGTTCAGGCTCGGCAGCCCCCTCCCCTAAAGGAGTTCCGACTGCCACACACTAAACACCGTTAGGAAGGGGATGCCCATCCCGGCATTGATCAAAGATCAAGGTTTGTGCCGGACTCGCGCTTTATCGTGAAAATACATGCTCCCGTGCTCCAA
>CAZWGY010000496.1:0-3644 GCA_964633575.1 uncultured Desulfobacteraceae bacterium | reverse complement strand
CATCGCCGACGGACCGGTCAGCTACACGGTGGTCGGCACCGCCGGCTCCGCCGACCCGTTGTACAACGGGCTCACCCTCACCCCCGTCACCCTCACCAATCTCGACAACGAGGCATCCGGCTGGATCATCAACGAGGTTCATGCCACCCCAGACCCGGTGGAAGGCGATGCCAACGCAGACGGGATCATCGGCTTGTCGGACGACGAATTCGTGGAACTCGTCAACGCGACCAACGGCACCAAAGATATCTCCGGATGGACCCTCTCGGATAGCGCCGATGCGCGACATGTCTTCCCGGCGGGTACCGCCGTGGCGCCCGGCTGCGCGGTGGTCGTCTTCGGCGGCGGGTCACCGACGGGCGATTTCGGGTATGTGACCGTTCAGACCGCCAGCTCGGGTACGCTGGATCTCGATGACCTCGGAGATACGATCACCCTGAAGGATGAGACATCCGCGGTCGTGACATCGCTCGGGTACGGCTCTGAGGCCGGAGACGGGCAGTCGATCACCCTCGATCCCGACATCACGGGCACTCCGCCCCTGGTTCAGCACCTGAGCCTGACCGGAGCCGCGGCCGTCCGGTTTTCCCCCGGGACAACGGCCGACGGCACGACTTTTGGCGGCTGCAACACCCCGCCCGTGGCCGACGCCATCGATGCCGTGATCGCCGACGAGGACGGCCCATCCGTCTCCATCGACCTCTGGAACGCCTTTGGAGACGCCGAGGACGAGGTTTCCGCGCTGGCTTACGAAATCAAAGAAAATTCGAATCCCGATCTCTTCCAAAGCATCATTGTGTCGGAGAATCGCTATCTGTCCATGGACTTTGCCCCCGATGCCAACGGGACGGCGGAGGTCACGGTCCGGGGAACCGACACGGGCGGGATGTCCGCCGAGACGGTTGTGACCGTCACCGTCAATCCGATTAACGACCCGCCGGCCGCAGCATCGGATCAGCTCACGGTGATCCAGGACACGCCGCTGACCGTCGCCCCGCCCGGCGTCTTGGCCAATGACGCGGATATCGACGGGGACGCCCTGAGCGCCGTTCTCGTTTCCCCGCCAAGCTACGGGTCCCTGACCCTCGATCCGGACGGGGGGTTTCAATACAGCCCCAATGCCGGCTATTTCGGGACGGACAGCTTTTCCTATAAGGCCACGGACGGGGATCTCGAGTCCACCCCGGTCACCGTGACCCTCTCCATCAGCCAGATCAATCAATCGCCCATCGCCGCGGATGATATCTATGACGGTTCGGCGGGTTCGCCCCTGTCGATCCCGGCGCCCGGGGTTCTTTCAAACGACGTTGACCCTGACGGCGATACGCTGAGTGCCTGGATCATCTCTCCGCCGTCCCACGGCACCTTGAGCGTCGATCCCGACGGCGGCTTCCAGTATGTTCCCGATGAAGGCTTTTCCGGCACGGACACCTTTGTCTATGAGGCATCTGACGGCGGCGAGTTGTCGGCCCCGACCACCGTGACCATCCGGATCAGCGCCCCCGATATCGCGCCGGTGGCGGCCGACGACGGTTACTCGGTAAATGAGGATCAGACGCTCTCCGTCCCGGGCCCCGGAGTCCTCGAAAATGACTCGGGCGAGTCGCTTTCCGCCACCCTGGAGGAAAGCGTGTCACACGGGGACCTGTCCCTGAATCCGGACGGCGGGTTTACCTACACGCCGGAAACCGATTATCACGGCACCGATCGCTTCCGCTATATCGCCACGGACGGGGACCGGACATCCGAGCCGGCGACGGTGAGCCTCACGGTCACCCCCATCAATGACCCGCCGGCCATCACCGGCCAGGCGCCGCTGTCGGCAACCGTCGGATTTCCGCTGACCATCACCCTCGGCGATCTGAGCGTTACCGACCCGGACAACACCTACCCGGATGAATTTCAATTGATCGCAAGCGACGGGGCCGGATACACCCGGGCGGGGCTGGTCATCACCCCGACGTTGGATGCCCCGGAGACCATCGCGGTGCCGGTCCGGGTCAATGACGGGGCGGCGGAGAGTCCGGTTTTTCCGCTGAGCATCGCCGTGAGCCGGGAGAACACGCCGCCGGTGGCCGATGCCGGCCCCGACCTGGCGGTCCGGGGCGGCCAGGCGGTGACCCTCGACGCCACCGGCTCCAATGACCCCGACGGGACCATCGCCCGGTATCTTTGGGAGCAGATTTCCGGCCCGGCGGTGGATCTCGCCGCCTCCGATTCCCCGACCGCGATCTTCACGGCGCCCGACCCGCCGGCCGAGCTGGCCTTCCGGCTGACGGTGATCGACGGAAACGGCGCCCGGTCCACCGACGAGGTCGCCGTGGAAGTCATCGCCGATCAGGTCTTTCCGACCGCGCCGCCCCGGATCACCGGACCCGATGACGGGGCGGTCTTCGAATCGGAATCGGTGGAGCTGGAAACCGTGCTCCCGCCCGAGGGACAACGGCCGACGGGGCTTGCGGTCCACTGGCGGATTCGACGGGCTGATCGCGGGTTCGGCTGCTCCACCGACCCGCCGGCCTTCGATCATGTAAGCGAAGACCTGACCGGCTATGTCGTCACCGACGTCCATTCCGGCGGGGAATATGTCTGGCAGGCCGGGTATGTGGACCCGGAGACCGGAGCCACCCTCTGGTCCGAAGCGCGAACGTTTACGGCCGGAGCGGTGGAGAAAAGCCATACCGTCTCCGTGCCGCCGGGGGAGACGGTCGCCGACTACCGGATGATCGCCTTTCCGCTGGCTCCGGACCTTCCGGCCGAAGCGGTTTTCGCGGAAATCATAAGGACTTATGACACCGACCGATACCGGATCGGGAGCTATGACCCGATTCTGGGCGGATACATCGAATATGGCGAGGGCCTTCCACTGGTGCCGGGCCGGCCCTTATGGGTTCTGGCGCGGGACGGGGTTGAGCTGAGCCTCGATGGGGTCGCCATGAGCCCGGATCATGACCAGGAAGTCCCCCTGGCCTACGATCCGATCCATGACCGGGGCTGGAACATGATTGCCGCGCCCAACGGCGGCACCTACCCCTGGCAAGCGGTTGAGATCGTGGTCTATGGCGACGGGGGCGATCTCTGCCGGATCGACGCCGGGCCAACTTCCATTGCCTCGCTTGACGACGACAACCCCTGGATCGACAAGCGGCTCTGGCGCTGGGAAAACGGCCGATATCGCCCGGATACCGCGACGATCGAAGACGGGGAAGGCTACTGGGTCCGGGTCAAGGCCGAAAGGGTCACCCTGCGCTTTCCCACGGCGACTCGACGGGAGGCTCCGGCCGGGCCGGTGATAGTCCGAGCCCTGAAGCGCGGGGCGGACTGGATCCGGCATCTTGCGGTCAAGCGGGCTCAGGCTGACGACGGCCTGACTCCGCCCGCCCCGCCGGCCGCTCTGACCGAAAGCTCCGACGGCGCGACCGGAGGCGGCGGTGGATGTTTCATCGAGACGGGGGGCGACCGATGGCGGAACCGGTGAGCCGCTTGAGGCGGAGAAAGGAGACGGCAAGATGAACTTTTCAATGTCCAGGGAGCTGGAAATGCTGCGGGAGGCGGTCCGGGAGTTTGCCGCCAAACAGATCGCTCCCCACGCCGATGACTGGGACCGGGATCACTATTTCCCTTATGACGAAGCCATCCGGCCC
>CAZWGY010000495.1:0-3649 GCA_964633575.1 uncultured Desulfobacteraceae bacterium | reverse complement strand
TAAAAATCCAGAACCACGAATAAACACGAATTCACACTAATTTTTAATTCTAATTCGTGTGTTTCGTGGTTAAAAAACCATTTTCATGCCCGTGGGTGATTATTGTGCCCCGGTCATGAGGGTTTATCTCCGTCGTATCGGAAGGTAATCCGTTCCTTTTCACCGGCCGCGGGAAGGACGGCTCCCCGTAGTCCCTCCCCGAAGTCATATTGCTTCATCTCATAGCGAACAGCCTCACGAGTGGTAATGATCCGAATTCGATCCTTTCGCCACGGATAAACTACCATCACCTTACCACAAAAAGGGAAGGAAACCGATTCAAATGCCGTTTAAATCTTCATCCGGCTCGATCCGGGGCAGATAGACCCGGAAAGTGCTCCCCCGGCCCGGCCGGCTTTCCACGCTGATCGCCCCGCCCCAGCTTTTGACCGCCCCCAGGGCCAGAGCCAGGCTCATGCCGCGACCGGGAAACTTGGTGGAAAAAAAGGGGTCGAAGATCCGCTCGATATCCCCGTCCGCCATCCCACAGCCGGTGTCCGTCACCTCCAAGCAGACGAACCGGGGCGCGGCGGGCTCCCGGTCGGATGGGAAGAGGTGGTCCCGGGAGATCTCCTCAGCCCCGATGGTAAATGTCGCCAGGTTGATCACGCCGCCGCCGTCGCCGATGGCTTCAACGGCGTTTTGGACCAGGGTGGCGACGACTTCCCTGAGCCGGGCCTCCTCGGCGGTGACTATCAGGACGTCCGGGCTGATTTCCGTCTGGAGCCGGACGGTTTCCGTCGGGATTTCCTCAAGTGTCCTCAGACTGTGCCGGCAGCAGGCCCCGATGTCCAGAGGCCGGTCTTCCGCGTTCGTCTGGCCCAGGTAAACCAGCATGGCCCCGCTGACCTCGGCCGCGTCTTTGGCGGACGCCATGGCCGAGCTCAGGTGGTCGTGAATCCATCCGTCGGGCCGGATGTCGTCGAGGGCCATCTCCAGGCGCCCGATCACCACGCTGAGGTGGTTGTTGAAGATGTGAGCGACCGCACCGGCCATCCGGCTCAGGCTTTCGGCCTTCCGGGCCTGGTGGAGCCGGGCGAGCAGGGTTTCCCGCTCCGCATCCGCCGCCTTCCGCTCGGTGATGTCGGAATGGGTGCCGATGACCCGGAGGGGCTTGCCGTCGGCGGTCCATTCCATCACCTTCCCCCGGTCCAGCACCCATTTGTAGGTCCCATCCTTGGACCGGAGCCGGTGTTCGCTCTGATAATACGGCGTCTCTCCCCTCAAATGGCGGTCCAGGTCTTCATTGGTTTGCTCCAGGTCCTCTGGATGAATCCGTGAATTCCATTCATCGAGGGTGTCGCCGATCTCATGGTCGGCATAGCCGAGCATGGCCTTCCACTTTTCTGAAAAAAAGACCCGATCCGTCCGGGCGTCCCAGTCCCAGACGCCGTCGCCGGCCCCTTCCAGAGCGAAATGCCATCGCTCCTCGCTTTCCCGCAAGGCCGTATCGAGCTGTTTTCGGCGGGAGATGTCCAGGACCATGCCCAGGCCGAGCCGAAATCGGCCGTCGTCATCCCGGATGGATGTGGTGACCAGCTCCGCCCAGGCAGGGGCGCCGCCTTTTGTCAGATACCGCTTTTCCAGTTGGACCGATGGTCGCTTCCCGTCATTCATTTCCCGGATCAATGAGACCTCCCGGGCAAGGTCCTCGGGATGAGTGATCTCCGCCACCGTCATGGACAGAAGCTCGGCCTCCGTGTATCCCAGCATTCGGCAAAAAAAGGGGTTGACCGCGGTGATCCGGCCGTCCGGCATCACCGTGACGATCCCGATGGGAGCCCCTTCGAAGACCCGCCGGTAACGGGCCTCGCTCTCTTTGGAGGCGCTTTCGGCCTTCCGCCGCTCGTCGATTTCCCGGATCAGGGTGTCGGTCTGAGCCCGGACCTCCTGTTTGACGGTCCAGGTCCAGAAGACCGATCCGGCCAAAAGGAGAACCAGAACGGCAACACCGGCCGCGATGCCGTAGAGGTATTCCGGGGCCATGACGGATGGGCGTTCCAGCGGACCGAACCATTTCTGGTAGATTTCGGCGAAGCGGCCGTTCTGGTTCAGGATGGCCAGCCCCCGGTTGAATGCGGCCAGGAGCTCGGGGTTCGTCCCATCCCGGACCGCGTAGCAGTATTCGGCCGGACGGAGGGGCGGGCCGGTGGGCGTCAGGTTGTCCAGGGAAAGCTTGTCGATCCAGTATAGGCCGGGCAGCTTGGCCACCAGAGCGTAGTCGCAGCGGCCGGCGGCCAGATGTTTTAAAGCGCCCGCCTGGGTTTCGAACTCGAAAATCCGGTCGGTGATCCCCTTATCGAGGATATAGTCGTGCATGATGTCGCCGCGCATAACGCCGACGGACCGGCCCGAGAGCTGGGCTTCGGTGGTCAACTGGGGTTCCCCGAACCTCGAAAACGCGGAGTGGTAAACAATGGTGTGGGGAGTTGAAAAATCGACGTTCCGATCCCGCTCCGGGGAATAGAACATCCCGTGGATCGCGTCGATCCGCCCGGCCAGGAGGGCCTCGCGGGTCTCGGCCCAGGGGCCCAGACGGATCTCGACCTCGAGCCCCATGACCTCGGCCACCGCACGGGTCAGCTCGACGTTGTAGCCCGTGGGCCGGCCGCCGTCGGTCAGGTATTCATAAGGCGGGTAATCGTGATCGCCGCCGATGACAATGGGATCGGCGGCACCGGTCAGCGCCGGGATCAGGATGAACCCAAAGAGGAGCAGGTATCTGGCAATCATGGCGACGTCACTCGGTGTGCTTGATGTTGGTGTCATGAGGTAATCGGGCAGCCGGCGGAATGCCGCTAGCCGGGTGAAACCGTACCACAAACCGCGATTACCGTCAAAATCGCGGTGCGCCACATTGAGCTTGACAAAACCGCGTGAATTGCGTCTTATGCGAAACAGGCTCCCCGAAAGATTTCCTGGGAAGTACGGGGATGGACCATCAATGGAGAGGAGTGCGTATGAAACGGTTTTTCCTGGTGGTGATTTGCGTGGCGCTGGCGGCGCCGGCGGCAATAGCGGTGGATCTGGTGAACAAGGACGGCCAGAGCTACGATGTGAAAATCCACGACGGGCCGACCACGACCCATTCATCGATTTCGGGCAATACCACTCAGTCGAGCGTCTGCTCCGACTGCAAGCTCGAAGTGGTGGGCGTCGGCACCGTGGAAGCCTCGGGCTCGGACACGGTGGTCATCGAAAACGGGTCGGTCCGGAAGGATTAACCCTCAGCTCGGGCGACCCCGCCACGGGGCTAACCGGTAATAGCGCCTGAATTTATTCCCGCTCAGCGCGGGGCCGCATTGGCGTACCGCGTTTCCGGGGGCGGCCCCGCGAACGGAAATTAACTCGCCCTTTCGGTCCCTTCAGATTTCTTGATCTACTAATCCTGGTCAAAGGCTAGTAATAGATCAACAAGACCCTTTTATTCAAAAGGTTACGGCAATATCCGGCATCCTTCCTTTCTGCTTGCATCTGGAAAATGAAAATGACCCCATATCGCAGTTTTTCGGGCTCCCAAAGCTCTATAAACTCTCATGATCGGGTCAGGGACCGCGATCACCCCCGTGCATGAAAACGGATTTAAACCACTGAATACACGAAATACACG
>CAZWGY010000494.1:0-3684 GCA_964633575.1 uncultured Desulfobacteraceae bacterium | reverse complement strand
AATCTAAAATCAAAAATCCATACCCCAGCCCACCGGCAGTCGGACGGTCCGGCCGGCCTTGTTCCGGAAGAGGAGATAGCCGTTGTCCAGCCCGAATCGGTAGAGGTCATGGGTGATGGCCACGTCCTTCCGGCAGTAGTCGATGATTTCGCGAATCCGGCCTTCCTTCCACCACTTGAGGGCCTGGAGGCCGTCCGCGCTTTTTTCAGCGCCCAGGGTGACGTTGGCCAGGTGGTCCAGTGAGAGGCGGAAACCCAGGTGATTTTTTGCGACCTCGAGGATGTCCAGAGTGGGAATTCGAGTGAAGTCCACGTCGCTGTAACCCTTCAGGACCTGATAGTCAAAGCGCTTGATATTGAACCCGATCACCAGGTCGAGGCGGTGGAGGTGGTCGATCAGCTCGGATACCCCGGCTTCCAGGAACTCGACGAACCGGTCGGTTTCCGCGTCGTAGAGGACGGCGCAACTCACCTGCATCCGGTCGGCCCGGTGCCAGCCGCCCACCTCTTCGGCGGACCGCTGGGTCTCGATGTCCAGGACCCCGTATCGAACCGGCCGGCTCGGGCGTCCGGCCGCCGTGGCGCGAGGCTCTGGTGCCGGCGATGCCGCCGGCGCCGGCGGTTCGGGGGCGGGCATCGCCTCCCCATCCCGGAGCTGGTCGAGGATGAATCCGGCCGCCGCCTTGTCGATGGGGCGGTTCCCGGAACCGCATTTGGGGGAATGGACACAGGCGGGGCAGCCGTTTTCGCATGGGCACGCCCGGATCACCTGGCGGACCGTTTCCAGAAGGGCCGTTGCCTTGCCAAAGGCCCCTCGGGTCAAGCCGGCCCCGCCGGGGACGCCGTCATAGACGAAGACCGCGGGCTGTCCGGTCTGAGGGTGAAAGGGGGTCGATATCCCGCTGAGGTCGTTGCGGTCGGCCATGACAAGCAGGGGAAATATCCCGATGGCGGCGTGCTCAATGGCATGGATTCCGCCCATGAAGTGAAGATGCGCCTCTTCGGCCGCCGTCTGAATGGCCGGAGGGATGAGGCACCAGATTCCTTCGGTCTCGAAGACCTGGGGCGGG
This sequence comes from uncultured Desulfobacteraceae bacterium, assembly GCA_964633575.1. Lineage (GTDB taxonomy): Bacteria > Desulfobacterota > Desulfobacteria > Desulfobacterales > JAABSP01 > CAYNGG01. The sequence continues at coordinate 2,615 of CAZWGY010000494.1, read as the reverse complement.
AGGTCCAGAGGGATGATATTGAGCTTCTTGCCTCCGCGAATCCGGATCTGCTCGTACCCCGTGACCTGATCGGTAACCTTCAGCCGCCCGATGCAAATCCGGGTTCCCCAGGCCGGGATGCAGTCGTAGGTTTCCAGAATCTCAGTGTCCTTGTGACCCCGGACTCGGGTGTAGTAGTCCACCTTCGCCCGGCGCACCCGGACGCTCCGGGCGGATCGATCCAAAGCCTCCACCTGGTAGGTCTCGCTATTATGGAGATAGACGGCGCCGGGATGAGCCTCACGGTTGGCCCGGAAGTCGTCGATCTCGCCGATCCGGGCGTTGGTGTCGGCCGAGACGATGGACAGACGCTTTCCGGCGCCTCGGAGGTTGATGTCCCGGTGAGGGGCCTTCCGTCGGGCAAACAGCCGGGAGCCATCGGCGCCGCGGAGCAGCTCCCCGTGGCGCTCAAGCTCGGCAATAGCTTGCCGGACCGCCGGCCGGTCCATCGCGAAAGGCTCGTCGGCCTTCAGGGTCAGCTCGGCGGCGGCGCAGACGAGGTGCTTTTTGAGGATCAAATCGTTGTCGGGGTTGACCACGGCGGTTTCCGGAGCTCCATCGATGAGCACCTCCGGGTGGCGGAGCAGGTATTGATCCAGAGCGTCGTCTCCGGCCAGCAGAATCACGGCCGCGTCCTGGCCGCTTCGTCCCACCCGGCCGCCCCGCTGCCAGGTGGCCACCAGAGTGCCCGGATATCCCACCAGAAGACAGAGGTCGAGATCCCCCACGTCGATGCCCAGCTCCAGAGCGCTGGTGGAAATCACCGCCAGAAGTTCGCCCGAAGTCAGCTTGGCCTCGATCTCCCGGCGGGCCTCGGGAAGAAACCCGGCCCGGTAGGCGGAGATCTTGTCGGCAAACCGGCCGGCCCGGCTTCCCGCCCATAAGGCGAGAAGCTCGGTGAGCTTCCGGGACTGGGTATAGACGATGGTTCGCAAACCTCTGTGAAGAGCGGCTTTCAGGAGCAAAATGGCGGTCTGAGCCGGGCCGGACAGAGGGTCCATGAAGACCACGTGGCGCCGGCCTCGAGGAGCCCCGCTTCGGGTGATCGCGGTAACCGACAGGCCGGTGAGCCCCTCGGCCAGCTCGGCCGGATTGCCCACCGTGGCCGATGAAAAGACAAAGGTGGGGGCCGCCCCGTAATGAGCGCAGATCCGAATGAAGCGTCGGAAAACCTGGGCCATGTGGGAGCCCATGAGGCCCCGGTAGGTGTGGACCTCATCGACCACCACCACGGCCAGATGTTTCAGAAATGGCCGCCATTTCTCGTGGTAGGGCAGCAAGGAGAGATGAAGCATCTCCGGGTTGGTCAGCAGAATGTTGGGAGGGGTCTCGCGGATTTTCCGCCGGTGCCAGGCGGATGTGTCCCCGTCGTAAACGGCGGAACTGGGGCCGGTCCCGTTGACGGCCGCGGCCATGGCTCGGATGGTGGCCAGTTGGTCCTGAGCCAGGGCTTTCAAGGGGAAGAGATAGAGGGCCCGGGCCGTCGGATTCCGGGCCACCTGCTCGAAGACGGGCAGATTGTAGATAAGGGTCTTGCCGGAAGCGGTGGGGGTGGCCACCACGACATGGCAACCGGCGCGGATGGCGTCGATGGCCTCGGCCTGATGGCGGTAGAGCCGGTCAATGCCCAGGGCGCCGAGTACCGCGGCGGCGGCCCCGTTCCCGGAATCGGGAGGCGGGGCCGGCCGGGGCGGTCGGGCGGGCTGAACACTGTGGTGAACCACCTGGTCCCTCATTCGAGGGGAAGCGCGAAGGGCATCGACGTACTCGTTGACGTCGGCCTTTCGGGTCAAGCGTCGGACCCTATTCGCGGTTGGTGCCGCCGTCTTTTCCCTTGGCGTTCTTCCGGGCCTTGGGTCGGGTCTTGCCGTTGGTTCCCCGCCAGATTTTGCCCCGTTTGGAGCGGATGTCGCCTTTTCCCATGGTTGTTCTCCTTCCAATGCATCAATTCTCTTAATGGTAAGGTCCGGAACCCATTTCCGATCCTGAAATAGTATAAAATATCAGCTCAGCCCTGTAAAGACATAAGAGATCCCCGGCCGCCCGGCATACAATCAAAGACCTCCGAGGTTTCCAATGCTTTGGAAACCTCGGAGGTCTCTATCGGCTCCCGGGAGCGCGGGCGTCCCGCCCGCATGATGTAGGGGCGGCCCTTGCGGCCGCCCGTTATGGGCAATCACGGGGGGTTGCCCGTACATGGTGAGACCTCCGAGGTTTTGGAAAGACCTCCGAGGTTTTGAAAACCTCGGAGGTCTTTATCGGCGCCTGGGAGCGCGGGCGTCCCGCCCGCATAATGTAGGGGCGGACCTGCGTGTCCGCCTGCGATGGGCAACCACACAGGTTTGCCCATACATGGTGAGACCTCCGAGGTTTTGGAAAGACCTCCGAGGTTTTTTTTGCTGGAAACCTCGGAGGTCTCTATCGGTGCCTGGGAGCGCGGGCGTCCCGCCCGCATAATGTAGGGGCGGACCTGCGTGTCCGCCTGCGATGGGCAACCACACAGGTTTGCCCATACATGGTGAGACCTCCGAGGTTTTGGAAAGACCTCCGAGGTTTTTTTTGCTGGAAACCTCGGA
>CAZWGY010000493.1:0-3700 GCA_964633575.1 uncultured Desulfobacteraceae bacterium | reverse complement strand
GATCTCGTCTCCGTCAAGGTCCCCCAGGATCTGGCTGCCTTCGGGGATATGGCCCTTGAGGATCTCGAGGGACAGCGGGTTTTCCACTTGCCGTTGGATGGCCCGCTTGAGGGGCCGGGCTCCGTACACCCGGTCGTAGCCCTTCTCCGCCAGAAACTCGGTGGCCGCGTCGGAAAGGGTCAGGGTGAGGTGCATCGGGGCCAGGCGCTCCCGGAGCCGGTCCATCTGGATGGCGACGATCCGGGCGATCTGCTCCTGGCTGAGGTTGTGGAAGATGATGATCTCATCGACCCGGTTGAGAAACTCCGGCTTGAAGGTGGCCCGGAGGGCCTCGTTGACCCGTCGCGCCATCTCGTCCCGCCGGGATTCCTCAAGCTCCTGGATAAACTGGCTGCCGACGTTGGATGTCATGATGATGATGGTGTTCTTGAAATCCACGGTCCGGCCGTGGCCGTCGGTCATCCGGCCGTCGTCGAGGATCTGGAGCAGGACGTTGAAGACCTCCGGGTGAGCCTTTTCCACCTCGTCGAAGAGGACCACCGAATAGGGCCGGCGGCGGACCGCCTCGGTGAGATACCCCCCTTCCTCGTAGCCGACGTAGCCCGGCGGCGCCCCGATCAGGCGGGCCACCGCGTGCTTTTCCATGTATTCGGTCATGTCGATCCGGATGGTGGCGTTTTCCGAGTCGAACATCAGCTCGGCCAGGGCCTTGGCCAGCTCGGTCTTGCCCACGCCGGTGGGCCCCATGAAAATAAAGGAGCCGATGGGCCGGTTTGGGTCCTGGAGGCCGGACCGGGCCCGGCGGACGGCGTTGGCCACCGCCGAGATGGCCTCGTGCTGACCGACCACCCGCTGCTGGAGCCGGGACTCGATTTCCACCAGCTTTTCCCGCTCCCCTTCGAGAACCTTGCTTACCGGAATGCCGGTCCACCGGGAGATGACCTCGGCGATATCGGTGTCGTCCACCTCTTCCTTGAGCATCTGGGATTCTTTCCGAAGCTCGTCCATCCGGGCCTTGGTTTCCTCGAGCTGCCGAATGAGCTCCGTCTCCCGGCCGTAGCGGAGCTCGGCGACCCGGGCGAGGTCGCCCTCGCGCTCGGCCCGCTGGGCCTCGCCGCCGATCCGTTCGAGGTCTTCCTTGATCCGCCGGATGCCGTCGATCACCTCTTTTTCGTTTTGCCAGCGGGCCTTCATTTCGCCGAGGGACTCCCGGAGGTCGGCCAGCTCGGCGTTGATCTTCTCCCGGCGTTCCACCGATGCCTTGTCGGTCTCCTTTTTGAGGGCTTCCCGCTCGATCTCGGCCTGGGTGATCTTCCGCTGGACCTCGTCGATCTCCGAGGGCATGCTGTCGATTTCGATCCGGAGCTTGGATGCGCATTCGTCGATCAGGTCGATGGCCTTGTCCGGCAGGAACCGGTCGGTGATGTAGCGGTCGGATAGGGTGGCCGCCGCGATGAGGGCCGAGTCGGTGATCCGGACCCCGTGGTGGACCTCGTACTTCTCCTTTAAGCCCCGGAGAATGGAGACGGTGTCCTCGACGTTGGGCTCCCGGACGTTGACCGGCTGGAACCGCCGCTCGAGGGCCGCGTCCTTTTCGATGTGCTTCCGGTACTCCTTGATGGTGGTGGCGCCGACGCACCGGAGCGTCCCCCGTGCCAGGGCGGGTTTGAGCATGTTGGAGGCGTCCACGGCACCCTCGGCGGCTCCGGCCCCCACCAGGGTGTGGAGCTCGTCGATGAAGAGGATGATCTCCCCCTCGGCCCGCTCGATTTCCTTGAGGACCGCCTTGAGCCGATCCTCGAACTCGCCCCGGTACTTGGCTCCGGCGATAAGGGAGCCCATGTCGAGGGCCACCAGCCGGCGGTTTTTGAGGGTTTCGGAGACGTCGCCGGCCACGATCCGCTGGGCCAGGCCCTCGACGATGGCGGTCTTGCCGACCCCCGGCTCGCCGATGAGGACCGGGTTGTTCTTGGTTCGCCGGGAGAGGACCTGGACGATCCGCCGGATTTCCTCGTCCCGGCCGATTACCGGGTCGAGCTTTCCCCGGCGGGCCAGGTCGGTCAGGTCCTTGCTGAACTTGTCCAGGGCCTGGTACTTTTCCTCGGGGTTCGGGTCGGTGATCCGCTGGGAGCCCCGGATGTCCATCAGGACCCGGAGGATGGCGTCCCGGCTTACCCCTTTATCGGACAGAATCCGGGCGGCCCGGCCGCCCTTTTCCTCGGCGATAGCCAGGAGAATGTGCTCGATGCTGACGTATTCGTCCTTCATGTTGGATGCTTCGGAAAAGGCCGCGTTGAGAACCGTTTTGGACCGGTTCGAGAGATAGACATCTCCGGCGCCGCTGACCTTGGGGAGAGCCTCGATGGCGGCGAGGACCTCCCGGTGGACGGCCTCCGGGGAGACGCCGAGCTTCCGGAGCACCGACGTGGATACGCCTTCGCCCTCGGCCAGGGCCGAGGCCAGAAAGTGCTCCGGCTCGATCTGCTGATTGCCGTATTGGGATGCCAGGCTCTGGGCGTTACCGACGAGCTCCTGGGATTTAATGGTGAATTTATCAAACCGCATATCGTCCATCTCCTTTCCAGGAAATTGTTTAACTGACTAATCTGACTTGAAATCAAAATAATCACACAGGCCGTCTTGTCAAACTGGTATCGATGTCATGCGGTCATGATCATCGTTTGGGCCATTGGTTTCACCCGGCTCATCAAACCCCTCCCCTAAAGGAGAGGGGGAGTTTAGGCCTCCGAGGTTTCCAAATTTTTTTGGAAACCTCGGAGGTCTTCAAATCATTCCCCCCTTCAGGGAAGAGGGGCTAGCGGGGGTTAGGTCCGGACGCCGTGTGGTCTAAATGATGACCAAAGCCTATCATGCCGTCGGAAAAGGCGGATATATCGTTTCCTGGCGAAGGATATCGACTCGGTCCTTGACAAGAGGCCAGCGGGCGTTATATTAGTGGATAAGCAATTTATTCATTGCTCTTTTACATAACCTCACCGTCCAGGCAAGCCAATGGGGGCGAAACGGCTTCGACGGAGGTAAAGAAGCATCGGCTGCATACCGAGGTTCTCGCTACTCGTAAAATGGCGGGGCATAAACATAATCGCAGACGATTATAATTACGCCTTGGCCGCTTAGGGCCAACGTCCTTCCGGTATCTCTCCCGCGGGTCCGGAAAGGGCGTCGACAATGTGGGATAGCCGCTACGGACCGCCTGTCTCTGTAACGGCGAAACTTTAGATGGGCTAGCCGCTTGGGGATCCCGCCTGAAGGAGCCCTGATCCGGCGAATTTAAAATTCAGGATATGTATGTAGACGTCGGTGCGGAATGCTTTCGGACGCGGGTTCGACTCCCGCCGCCTCCACCATCTTTATAAAAGCGAATCCGCCGGAGTTATTCTCCGGCGGATTCGCTTTTTGTGTTTCTGGGGGCGGCATGAACCATGGCCGGTCTTTATGATTGGTCGAGGGAGGCGTGGAGTAAGCGGCAACCAAATACCGACTCGAAGCAGAATTTAACGGCGATTTCCGACGATCTAGGCTTGAACCGTTCACGCCAGCAGATCAAACGACAGCGGTGTTCCCCGGGCAATGGCCATTCGTGCCCGTCTCTGGAGAACGGTGTCGAGGTATCGGGGATGCAGCCCGTTACCGGGGCGGATGGATCGGACGTTGTCCTTTGTAAATCGCTCCCCGGCGG
>CAZWGY010000492.1:0-3711 GCA_964633575.1 uncultured Desulfobacteraceae bacterium | reverse complement strand
CGGAATATATTCCAAGGCTGAAGCCGGTCAGGGATAAAGAGACCTCCAAGGTTTTTAAAGATTTAAAAACCTCGGAGGTCTCCGGATTCGGGGCAACGTTCCCTTGACATTACCGCGCCTTTAGCATTTCACGGCTACATTTTTGTAGCATAAGATCCGCCAATGCGACATAAATGTGGTGTTTTCCCGGGCTCCCTCATGACACCGTTCGAGCTATTTTATCATTTTATAACAGATATTTATCCTTTTAACTCAGGTAATGGCACGCCTCTTGCTGTGAATGTGGCCGACATCGCGTGGACGGTGGAACACGGTTTCGGTTTTTTCGGACAACTCAACAGACAGGAGGGAGACAACACCCATGAAACGAAAGATTCTGACGCTATCGGCCCTATTTTCGCTCATCCCATTTTCCGCCGCCCTGGGCCAGGAAGCGGCGCTCGACTCGGGAGACACCGCCTGGGTCATCGTATCCACCGCCCTGGTGATGATGATGACGCCGGCCGGACTCGCCCTCTTCTATGGCGGGATGTCCCGGTACAAGAACCTCTTGAACACCTTTGCCATGACCTTCGCGGCCTACTGCCTTGCTTCGGTGATCTGGGTGCTCTGGGGTTACAGCCTGGCTTTCGGCCCGACCAAGGGGGGGCTCATCGGCGGGCTGGAGCATGTCTTTATGATCGGCATCGATGTCAACAGCCTTTGGGGGACCATCCCCACTTATGTTTTCGCTATGTTCCAGATGACCTTTGCCTGCATCACCGTGGCGTTGGTCCTCGGCGCTGTGGTGGACCGGATGAAGTTCTCGTCGTGGATCGTCTTCACCATTCTCTGGGTCACCGTTATTTACGCCCCCATCGCCCATTGGGTCTGGGGCGGCGGCTGGATGGGGGACATGGGGGCGCTTGACTTCGCTGGTGGGACCGTGGTTCACATCAATGCCGGGGTCGCGGGGCTCGTCCTCGCCCTGGTCCTCGGCAAGCGGCTCGGCTACGGCAAGGATGCCATGTTTCCGTCGAGCATCTCCCTGACCGCTCTGGGAGCGGCGCTTCTCTGGTTCGGCTGGTTCGGGTTCAACGCCGGGAGTCAGTTGGCGGCGGACGGCGTGGCGGCATCCGCTTTCATGGTCACCAACACCTCGGCCGCCACCGGGGCTCTCGCCTGGATGTTCGCGGAGTGGATCGTCAACAAGCGGCCTACGGTGCTCGGGCTGGCCTCCGGGGTCGTGGCGGGTCTGGTGGCGATCACTCCGGCGGCCGGGTTCGTCACCCTCCCGTCCTCTTTGATCATCGGGCTGGTGGCCGGACTGCTTGGGTTTTACAGCGTCGCGGTCCTCAAGCAGAAACTGGGATACGACGACTCCCTGGACGCCTTCGGGGTTCACGGGATGTGCGGAATCTGGGGAGCTCTGGCCACGGGGCTTTTCGCCAGCCCGGCGGTCACCGAGGGCGCGGCCGGCCTCTTTTACGGCAACCCCAAGCAGCTTGGCATCCAGGCTCTGTCCATCGTGGCCACCGCGGTTTACACCGGCATCGGGACCCTGATCGTCGTTTACGTCACCTCCGCCCTCACCGGCGGCTTGAGGGTGCCGGAGGATGCCGAGATCGAGGGGCTCGACAACGCCATTCACGGGGAACGAGGGTTTGAGATACTCTAGACCATTATATTCCCAACTATTTATCCATGCGGAAGGAGAATCCAATGAAAAAGATCGAGGCAGTCATCAAGCCCTTTAAGCTGGATGACGTCAAAGAGGCCTTGAACGAAATCGGAATTCAGGGCATGACCATTTCGGAGGTGAAGGGCTACGGCCGGCAGAAGGGCCACAAGGAGATCTACCGGGGCGCCGAGTATGTGGTGGACTTCATCCCCAAGATCAAGCTGGAAATCGTCGTCGAGTCGAGCTGGGTGGATCAGGTGGTGGACAAGATCCAGCAGGCCGCCCTCACCGGGAAGCTCGGCGACGGGAAGATCTTCGTCCTGCCGGTGGAAGAAGCGGTCCGGGTGCGGACCGGTGAAAAGGGCAAGGACGCCATTTAACCTTATCAGGCAAACCAACCCGGCCCCCTCGACGGGGACCGGGCGAAAACCGACTGAACATCAGAACCCATTCTTACATTTGACACAGGACAAGGAGGCAACATGGAAACACCCGCAAAGATTCTGGAGATGATCAAAGAGAAGAACGTGAAAATGGTGGATTTGCGCTTCATGGACTTTCCCGGCGTCTGGCAGCATTTTTCGGTGCCGGTGAGCGAAGTGGATGAGTCCTGCTTCGAGGACGGTTTCGGCTTTGACGGATCGAGTATCCGGGGCTGGCAGCCGATCAACGCCAGCGACATGCTGGTGGTCCCGGACCCGGCCACCGCCAAGATGGACCCTTTTTTCGCCGAGCCCACTCTGGTGATGATCGGGAACATCGTCGATCCCATCACCCGGGAGCCCTACAGCCGGGACCCGCGCCACATCGCTCAGAAGGCCGAAGTTTACCTTAAAAGCACCGGGATCGGCGACACCGCCTTTTTTGGCCCCGAGGCGGAATTCTTCATCTTCGACGATATCCGCTTCGACTCCTCACGGAACGGCTCCTTCTACCAGATCGACTCGAAGGAAGGCGTCTGGAACACCGGCCGGGCCGAAAGCCCCACCAACCAGGGATACAAGCCCCGCCACAAGGAAGGCTACTTCCCGGTGCCGCCCATGGACAAGTTCCAGGATCTCCGGACCGAGATGGTCCTGACCCTCGAAGCTCTCGGCATCGACGTGGAATGCCAGCACCACGAGGTGGCCACCGCCGGCCAGGCCGAAATCGACATGCGGTTCAAGCCGCTTCTGGAGATGGGTGACCAGCTCGTCTGGTTCAAGTATGTCCTGAAAAACGTCGCCTATCGTCACGGCCACACGGTTACTTTCATGCCCAAGCCGATCTTCGAGGACAACGGGACCGGGATGCACACCCACGCCAGCATCTGGAAAGACGGCAAGCCGCTCTTCGCCGGTGAAAAATACGCCGGGGTTTCCCAGGAGGCCCTTTACGCCATCGGCGGTATCCTGAAACACTGCAAGGCCCTCTGCGCCTTCACCAACCCGACCACCAACTCCTACAAGCGGCTCGTGCCGGGATTCGAGGCGCCCGTAAACCTGGCCTATTCCAGCCGGAACCGGAGCGCGGCGGTGCGGATTCCGATGTATTCGGCCTCACCCAAGGCCAAGCGGATCGAGTTCCGGACCCCGGATCCCTCCTGCAACGGTTACATCGCCTTTTCAGCCATGCTCATGGCCATTCTCGACGGCATTCAAAACAAGATCGATCCGGGCGAGCCCCTGGACAAGGACATTTACGGTCTGCCCCCCGAGGAGCTGGCCAAGATTCCCAGCGCCCCCGGCTCCCTTGAAGAGGCCCTGACATCCCTGAACGAAGACAAGGAATTCCTCCTCAAGGGCGATGTCTTCACGCCGGACGTGATCGAAAAGTGGATCGAGTACAAGACCGAAAAGGAGGTCAACCCGGTCAAGCTCCGGCCGCACCCCCACGAGTTCTTCCTTTACTACGACATCTAATCCGATCCCGGCGCGGTCAAGCTCTGGCCGCCGCCGGCATCCAGACGAAAAACGCCCCCGGCGGGTTATGCCGGGGGCGTTTTGTTTTGGTTGATCCGGCCGAGGGCCGGCTAACGCTCAATGATGGGGTTAGTCATCCTCGTCATCATC
>CAZWGY010000491.1:0-3713 GCA_964633575.1 uncultured Desulfobacteraceae bacterium | reverse complement strand
GGAGGGGTTGGATGAGCCGGGCGAGACGAATGGCCCAAACGATGATCATGGCCGGCCCGTTGGCCGGAACAACCCAGGAGGCGACCCGTAACCGGATGTTTGAAACGACCCAGACCCCCCAGGCCCTGACCTTCCGCCTTTCATCGGACCGCCGGAAGCTCGGCCGGCTGTTGACCTTGTCGGCAACCTACCTGAAGGCCCAGGGCGCCCGTCAGACGCCCCGCTTTCTCATCGTTCTCCGGGAGCTGGTCCTGAATGCCATTACCCACGGCAACCGGAACGACCCCGCCCGGCTCCTGCTCTGCCGGATCATCCGGGATCGCCGCCGGGATCGGTTCGTCATATCGGTCCAGGACGGGGGGGCCGGCTTCGACTACCGGTCCCTGGACATGGCCCTGCCGGAAAACCCCGCCGGGATTCACCGGCGGGGCTACATCCTCGTCAACCAGATCGCCGACTTGATCCGTTTCAACAAAGCCGGGAACCGGGTCACCGCCTTTCTGTCGAACCGGCCCGCACGGCCCGGCGGACCGGATCGGGACTTCGGTTACATCGGCCGGTCAGCGGCGTCCGCGGGTCCGGACCCTCCTATGACGCCCCCATAGGCACCGCCCTCAGCGGCCCTCCGCCGGATTTTTTAAAAACGGCCCGATGGCCAACAGCGTCTGGTTCCGGTCTTCGGCGGCCAGAGCCGCCTCCAGCCCGCCGGCGTCGATGTTGACGTTGATGGCCTCCTTGGTCAGGCGGAGCCCCAGCCGGTTTTTCGTCAGAAGGGTCCGGGCCAGGCCCAGAACCGTCTCCATCAGCTCCGACCGATCAACCACCCGGCTGAACAACCCCAGGGCCATCATCTCCGACGCGGACAGAAACTCGCCGGTGTACATGATCTCGTAGGCCCGCCCCGCCCCGATCATCCGGGGCAGGAAATAGGAGCAGGCCATGTCGGCGCCCCCGAGGCCGATGTTGATGTAGGCGGCGCAGAACCGGGAGTCGTCCGTGACCACCCGGATGTCCGAGGCGAGCACGAAGCTCAGGCCCAGACCGGCCGCGGCCCCGTGGACCGCGCATAAGATCGGCTGAGGAGCCCGGCGCATGGCCAGGTTGAGCCGGGCGAGCCGGCTCTGAAACCGGTAGAACTCGGAAACCCGCATCTCCGGCGCCGTCCGTGCGGTCTCCTTCATGTCCAGACCGGCGCAGAACCCCTTGTCCCCGGCTCCCCGAAGGATGATCACATCCGTGTCGAAGTCGTCGAGCCGTTCCCGCCAGAAGGTCTCCAGCTCGGTCATCATTTGCCAGTTGACGGCGTTGTAAGAAGCGGGCCGGTTGAGCGTCAGGACGCCCAGGCCCGGCTCGGGTACCTCATAAGTGATGGTCTCGAAATCCATGGATGTCTCCTTTCCGCCGGTCACGCCAATTTGGCCCCGGCGTTGGGGCCCGGAGAGACACCGTAGATCGCCTCGATATGGAGCAGCACGATCCCCTTGGATCGGAGCTGCCGGCCGGCTTTCTCCCCCTTTTCCGCCACCCAGCGGGCAACGCGGTCGTACCGCTCGCCTTCGGTCTCGATGGAAATCCGCCCCTTGAACTGGTACCCCTCATGGCCCTCCCAGACCGTCACCGCGGCGGTGGGATTGGCCTTCAGGTTGGCCAGAGTCTTGTTGAAATACTGATCGGAAATCAGGATCGTCTCGTCGTCGATGATCTCCTTGGCGCCGACGGGCACCGCGTTGGGCACGCCGTCCGGGTCGGCCGTCGCCAGGACCACCACCTTTTGCTGGTTGAACAAGGTCTTCATTCGCTCGGTCATCTTCGCCATGGGTTCCCCCTTTTGAGTTTGATTTTTCCGGTTGTCCGATATAGACTACTCCTATAGGAAACGCGGACCCGGATGCGCCATCCTGATCCGGCCCGCCATTGTAACCGGATATCGACCATATTCCAAGGAGGGATTAAATGGGTGTATTGGACTGGCTGAAGACTCAGACGACCAACGTCACCGAGGAAGTCAAGCGATTCAAGAGCAAGAATTTCATGGACGCGGTCACCGCGGGCTGCGCTCTGGTGGCCTTTGCCGACGGGGTGGTCAAGCCCGAGGAAAAAGCCAAGATGGGGGGCTTCATCCAGCGGGACGAGTCCCTCAAGGTCTTCGACATGAGCAAGGTCATCGAAAGCTTTGAAAAGCATGTCAAGAGCTTCGAATTCGACCTGCAAATCGGCAAGGCCGAGGCCCTGCGGACCATCGGCAAGATCAAGAAGAAATCGGACGAGGCCCGGCTCCTGGTGCGGGTCTGCTGCGCCATCGGGGCCGCCGACGGCGACTTCGACGCCGACGAAAAGGCGGTGGTCAAGGAGATCTGCCAGGAACTGGGGCTGAACCCCGACGAATTCGGATTAAACGAGTAATGCCCTCAGCGGGACACCGGTCCGGCGGACCGGTGTCCCGGCCGGGCGGACGCCCATAATGACCGAACGAATGGAAATCATCGACGCCCACGCCCACTGCGGAATCCAGGACCGATTCCCCCCTCAGGCCGTCGAAGACTACCGGGCGGCGGCCAAAGGGACGGGGATATCAACGGTGGTCGCCTTTGCTCCGGTGATGGAAATCTACGACCGGCATGACCCCGCTTTCACCGATACCCCTGAATGGATCGAACGCCGACGACGGGCCAACGCCTATCTCCCGGCGGCCGGCACGGCCGACCTCGAAGTGATCCCCTACTTTTTCATCTGGAACGACTTTGCCGTCGATCAGCTCACCCCGGACCATAAGGGCATCAAGTGGCACCGGCACGCCGACGAGCCGCCGTACCACTACGACGATCCCCGATGCGCGGCGGCAATTTCGGAGATCCGGCGCCGGAACCTCCCGGTGGTTCTCGAGGAAGAGCTAAGCCATACGCTCCGGTTTATCCACGAGATCGCTCCGGGGGTCCGAACGATCATCCCCCACCTCGGGATGCTCAACGGCGGCTACCGAACCCTGGCCGCCCGGGATGTCTTTTCGGCACCCCACATTTACACGGACACGGCCCTGGCCCCGGCATCGGAAATCCGGGACTACCTCGACCGGTACGGCGATGACCGGATTCTCTTCGGGTCGGACTTTCCCTTCGGCCATCCGGCCAACGAGCTGGACAAGATCAACCGGCTGGGCCTCTCCGATCCGATGCGGGAAAAGCTCCTCGGCGGCAATCTCCGGCGGATGCTGGCGGAAAACCGGAGTTAACGAGCAGAGACAAACCCCTCCCCCCGGCCCCCTCCCCTAAAGGCTTTGCTTTACACACACAGAACACCGGCTGGAGGGGGATGCCATCCCGGCATTGATCAAAACTTGTGCCATCGCGATTTATTTATCCGCAGATTACGCAGATTTTCACAGATTTTTTTGTTTTAATCTGCGTTAATCTGCGTAATCTGCGGATAGACTTGGGCATGTTGATGAATCTCGATCTTTTTCGGTCCCAAGTGTGTGTAAAGCACAGCCCTAAAGGAGAGGGGGTGACATAAATTGCCTGATATATCTGATATCATGGGATAGTCATTCCCCCCTTCCCTTTAGGGAAGGGGGGTTAGGGGGATTAGGTCTGACAGCCTGCGGACCGACGGGATCTATATCATCGCCCGAAAAAAGAACACCATCGCGCCCAGGCTGTAGGCCAGCTTCAGCCCAATGCCGAGCATGGTTCCCACGAAGATCCCCCACCCCACCC
>CAZWGY010000490.1:0-3735 GCA_964633575.1 uncultured Desulfobacteraceae bacterium | reverse complement strand
CCATTTCACCTTGACACCCCCGCCCATCCCCTTTATTAAAAAAGACTTTTGGAGTAACGGGCGCCCGGCGGATCATCCGGATCACCGGGGCGCCAATGATTACAGGAGACCGCATCCGTGCCGGAGTTTGCTGACATCGCCATCCACACCGCCTTCCGGGTCCTGGGCCTGATGCCCCGTGCCGGAGCCGTCCGCATCGGAAACGCCATCGGACGGGTCTGGCTGGCGGTTGACACCAAGCATCGAAGGATCGCCGAGGCCAACCTCATCCGGGCCTTCGGGGACGAGATGACCCCGGCCGACCGCCGTCGGCTGGTCCGCCGCGTCTTTGCCAACATCGCCCGGATTCCATTCGAGATCGGCTGGTCCCTCCATATAACCCCCCGCCGGTTTTCCCGCTATTTCCGGGTGGACGGCATCGAACACCTGACCCGGGCCGCGGCCCGGGGCCGGGGCGTCCTCGTCCTCACCGCTCACGCCGGCAACTGGGAGCTTTTGCCCCTGGTTTTCGGGATGACCACGGGAGCACCATCCAACATCATCTACCGCCCTTTGGACTACCCGCCCATGGACCGGTTCCTCATGGCGCTCCGGGCGCGGTACGGCGCCCAAATGATCCCCAAGGCCCACTCCATGCGCCGGGTCCTCCGAAGCCTCAAGGCCGGCGAGCTGGTGGGAGTCCTCCTGGACCAGAACGTGGACTGGTACGACGGGGTTTTCGTGCCCTTTTTCAACGACATCGCCTGCACCAACCGGGGTCTGGCCCTCCTGGCCGTCCGGACCGGAGCCCCGGTGGTCCCCGCTTTTCTCGTCCGGGAGGGCGACGGCTACCGGGCGATTTTCGAGCCCGAGGTCCCCATGGAGCGGACCGGGGACAAAATCAGGGACCTGGAAGCCAACACGGCCCGGTGCAACCGGGTCATCGAGGGCCTCATCCGGCGGTACCCGGACCAGTGGTTCTGGGTCCACCAGAGGTGGAAGACCCGGCCGTCCCAGCCCTGGCCCCGGGTGCCTTCGCCCCCCAAGCCTCGCCGACGACGCCGGAGACGTCACCGATGACCCGGCCAACTCCCGGCCCCTTGCGCCGAGAGCGGATCGGTCGGATTCTGGTCCGGGCCCCCAACTGGATCGGGGACGCGGTGATGGCCATCCCGGTCATCCGGGGGCTCCACCGGTCCTTTCCCGCCGCCCGGATGACGGTCCTCTCCCGGCCGGGGGTTCCGTCGGTCTTCGCCGGGCTGCCCGGCGTGGATCAATTGATGACCGACGACCCCGCCGGGGTCCACCGGGGCGTCCGGGGACGGCTCCGGCTGGCCGCCGGGGTCCGCCGGGAAGGCTTCGACCTGGCGGTCCTCCTCCCCAACGCCTTCTCCCCGGCCCTGGTGACCGCCCTGGCCGGGGTCCCCCGCCGCCTGGGCTATCGGACCGACGGCCGGTCCGCTCTGCTCACCCACCGGGTTTCCCCCCCGTCGGGACGCCCCCCGGTCCACCAGATCGACGCCTATCTGAACATCCTGACCGGCGCCGGTCTGACGTTCGACGGCCGGGACCCGGCCATCGTCCTATCACCCGCCGAGCGCCGTGCGGCCCGGGCCACTCTGACCGGCTTCGGGATCGATCCGGCGAAGCCCCTGGTCGGAGTCAACCCCGGCGCGGCCTTCGGCGGGGCCAAAAGGTGGCCGGCCGACCGGTTCGCCGCCGTCTGCCGGAGCCTCAACCGGGAGACCGGAGCTCGAATCCTCATCTTCGGCGGTCCGTCCGAGAAAACCCTGGGCGAGGAGCTGGCCGACCAGTGCGGTGACGGGGCCATCAACCTCTGCGGAAAGACCCGTCTCCGGGATGCAATCGCCCTTATCGACCAGTGCGACCTCTTTCTCACCAACGATTCAGGCCCCATGCACCTGGCCGCGGCCGTCGGCGTCCCCCTGGTGGCGGTCTTCGGCCCCACCAACCACCGGACCACTTCCCCGGCGGGGCCGCTCAGCCGGGTGGTCCGGGCGCCAAAAATCCCCTGCGCCCCGTGCATGAAGCGGGAGTGTCCCACCGATCACCGCTGCATGACGGCGGTGTCGGCCGAGGCGGTCCTGGCCGAGGCCCGGAAGCTTTTGGGACGCCGCCGGCCATGAAAATCCTGGTGATCCGCCTGTCCGCCCTCGGGGACCTGATCCACACCCTTCCGGCGGTCAACGCCCTTAAGGACCGATGGCCCGATGCCGAGATCACCTGGGCCGTGGAGACCGCCGCCGCCCCCCTCCTCGACGGCCACCCGGCCCTCGCCCGGGTCATCGTCTCCCGCCGGAAGGCCTGGCTTACCGCGGTCCGGTCCGGGGATCGCCGGGCATCCGCCAACGCGCTCCGGGAAATGACGCGCTTCATACGGACGCTCAGGTCAACCCGCTACGACCTGGTGATCGACTTCCAGCATCTTATGAAAAGCGGCGTCCTGGCCGGGCTGGCTCGAGGCCGGGTCAAGGCCGGGTTCGGCCCGGGGCTCGACCATACGGAAGGAAGCTACTGGTTTCTCAACCACCACGTCCCGGCCGTCTCCATGGAAATCCACGCCCTCACCCGGAACCTGATCCTGGCCGACGCCCTGGGGGCCCCGGCCGACCGGGTCCGGTACCGGCTAGCGGTCACCGCCGCTCACCGCCGCCGGGCCGCCCGATTCCTTGGAAACAACGCGGACCGCCCTCTGGTTGCCATCCACCCGGCGGCCCGGTGGCAGACGAAGCGCTGGCCCGAGGACCGGTTCTCTGCTCTGGCCGACGCCCTGATCGCCCGCTACGGAGCGGTGGTGGCCTTCACCGGGAGCGCCGCCGACCGGCCGTCCGTCGCCCGGACCGTCAGCGGGATGCGTTACCCGGCCGTCAACCTGGCCGGGCGGACCGGGCTGCTGGAGCTGGCCGCCGTCTTCAAACGGGCCCGGGGCGTAATCGCCACCGACACCGGCCCCATGCACCTGGCCGCGGCCATGGACACCCCGGTAGTGGCCCTCTTCGGACCCACCGCCCCCTGGCGGACCGGACCCTTCGGGCCGGGCCATCGGGTGGTCCGGGCCGGGCTCCCGTGCGGCCCCTGCTTCCGCCGCCGGTGTCCCTTCGGCCCCGAACCCGTCTGCATGGACCGGCTTGGCGTGGCCGAGGTGACCGAGGCGGTCTCCCGAACCCCCTGGGTCAAATCCATGGAGCGGCCATGACCCCGGCATCCCATCGGAACGTACATTCCACACACCAGCGAGCAAGAATCCCATGAATTTTAGCCCAAGCTTTTCAGGGGGTCGGTAAGACGCGGGGTGTACGGCCAAGGGCATTAAGATATTCAATCTGTTGGGACGTCAGCGAGCATCCCGGCTTTCTTTGGCCATCGCTTTTGTAAACAAAAACCTTGACGAACTTGGTTGTCATCATGAATGAGGTCGGGCGCTCGGTCCGTTTCCCGTCCTATCCCGGAAGGGTTTGGCCCGCCTCGTTCACATAATGGCGAAGGGTCCGCTCGATCAGCCGCCAGATCACCGGGGCGATCACCAGGAGGAGCCCCCAACGCCTCGATGCTGGCCGGGTTCTTCAGGAAGATGGCGTTGACGATGGCCGGATCCTTCAAGAACCCGAAGTCTCTCTCGATGCCGATCTGCTCTTTGTAAAGACGCGGGATTCCTTCCGCGGGACCGATCTTTTCATGAGTTTTCGGGATGTTGCTGATCAAGACGAAGCAGCCGGCCTCCATGCGCGGCCCCTT
>CAZWGY010000489.1:0-3740 GCA_964633575.1 uncultured Desulfobacteraceae bacterium | reverse complement strand
GAGGTTTTTATATTGCCTCGTATGGAGCCGCCTCAATCGCATCTTTTCCATGCGTCCGCCCTTCCGTGATAAGGAATGTTCAATACTTCAGATCAGTCCCCGCTTTTCCAAATCATCTTCATCACCTCCGGCCTCATCATTCGTCCCCATCCAACGCCTCCCGGACTTTGACCGCCAGGTCCCGCCGGGAAAAGGGCTTCTGGATGAAGTTGAGCCCCCGGTCCAGCACCCCACGATGGGCGATGACATTGGCCGTGTAGCCCGACATGAACAGGGTTTTGAGCGCCGGATATCGGTTCCGCAGGTGGTCGGACAGCTCCCGGCCGTTCATCTCGGGCATGACCACATCGGTAACCAGCAGGTCGATGCCCGCCGGATGGCCGGCCGCGACATCCAGGGCCGCCTTCGGACTGGAGCCGGTCAGGACCTTGTATCCCAGACTCTCCAGCATCCGCTGGCCGAGCCGGATGATCGTCTCGTCATCCTCCACCAGCAACACCGTTTCCCCTTGAGCCAGCGGCATCGCTTCCTCGCCGGCCGGCTGGATCTCCTCGGCCTCGCCCACGTGGCGGGGCAGGTAGATTCGGAAGGTCGTCCCCTTTCCCGGCTCGCTATAAACGTTGATGAAACCGTTGTTTTGTTTGACGATGCCATGAACCGTGGCCAGCCCCAGGCCGGTGCCATGGCCCTGGGACTTGGTGGTGAAAAACGGCTCGTAGATGTACTGAAGGGTCTCCCGGTCCATGCCCCGGCCGCTGTCGCTGACGGCCAGCAGGACGAAATCGCCAGGCTGCGCTTCGGCATGGTCCGCGCAATAGGCCGCGTCAAAAGACACGTTCTTCGTCTCGATGGTGATCTGGCCGACATCGGCAATGGCGTCCCTGGCGTTGACGCACAGGTTGGCCAGGATCTGATCCACCTGGGTGGGGTCCATCTCCACCGGCCAGAGGCCCGACCGGGGGGACCACGCCAGGTCGATGTCCTCGCCGATCAGCCGGCGCAGGATTTTGAGCATCTTTTCCACGACATCGTTGATGTCGATCACCCGGGGGGAGACCGTCTGTTGCCGGGAAAAGGCCAGAAGCTGCTGGGTGATATCCCGGGAGTGCTCCGCCGCCCGCATGATTTCCTTCAGGTCGCTGTAGATCGGCGATTCCGGGGCCACTTGATCCATGGCCATCTCGATGTGCCCGAGGATGACAAAAAGGGCGTTGTTGTAATCGTGGGCCACGCCGCCGGCCAGCCGTCCCACCGCCTCCATCCGCTGAGCCTGGGCCAGTTGGGTTTCCAGCCGCCGCAGATCGGTAATGTCGGTAAAGACCACGATGCCCGCTCGGACTTCCCCGTTTTCATCGGTCACGGGCGCGGCGTTGGCCCAGACCACCCGGTCGTCATCGCCCGGCCGCCGGATGACGAAATGCCGGTTGCAATGCTCCCCATAGCGGACCGCCCTCGTCAGGGGGACCTCGTCTTCGCCAAACGGCGTGCCGTCGAAGTGGAGAATTTGCCAGCTCTCGACGTATCGTTCGATGCCGATACCCTCCACCACATCCTTCTCCGTACCGCCCCGGATACTTAGCCCGGCGGGATTGACGTACCGGAGCCGTCCGTTGTGGGCGTCCGCGATGGCGATCCCCGCCGTGCTGCAATCCATGGCCGCTTTGAGGATGGCCGACGTCTCTTTCAGCTCCTCCTCGGCCCGTTTTCGTTCGGTGATGTCGTGGAAGACCTCCAGCTTGGAGATGCCGCCGTCCGGATTGTGGAGCGGAATGTCATGCAGCTCATAATAGCGTTTCGTTTTTTCGGAATACCATTCCCATTGAACGGTCTCGCCCCGGAATACCTGAGCATTGCGGCA
The DNA here is from genome assembly GCA_964633575.1 of uncultured Desulfobacteraceae bacterium. Classification (GTDB taxonomy): domain Bacteria; phylum Desulfobacterota; class Desulfobacteria; order Desulfobacterales; family JAABSP01; genus CAYNGG01. The sequence continues at coordinate 1,882 of CAZWGY010000489.1, read as the reverse complement.
CCAGGGGCAGGGCCCGTCAAGATCGTGGAAATAGGTGTAACACTTCAAGATGCCCGGGTCGCCGAATTCCTTACGAAGCGAATGGTTGACGTATTCGATCCGGTACTCCGAATCGACGATGTAGATTCCATAGGGGAAGCTGTCCAGTATCTGTTGAAACCGTCGCTGCTGAGCGGCATGGGCCGCTTCGGCCTGTTTTTGCGCGGTGATGTCGATGGCCGACTCGATGGCCCCCAAGAGCTTTCCCGTCTTATCATGGACCGGCACGGCCGTCGAAAGCCACGAACCCAGGGATTCCGGCCAGTGAGTTTGGGTTTCCGTTGTTAGCTCGGCCCTGGCCGGCTTGCCCGTCTCCATGGCGGTTATCACCGGGCAGCCTTCGCAGGGGCTATTCAGGCCCCACACCGAATAGCAGGTCCGGCCCTCCATTTCTGACACGGTCAAGCCGGTCGCCGCCTCGTAAGCCGCATTGGCCCAGACCAGATGATGGTCCGGGTCGTGAAAGGCGATGATGGTGGGCGCCATTTCCAGGATCTTGAGCTTGAGCGCGTCTGCTTCATCACGTGCCCGCGAATCCGCCAGCTCCTGTTTCAGAGCCGAGCATTCCGCCTCAAGCGCGGCGATCCGCTTCTCTAACTCGTCGTTCGAAAGTTTTGATGTCATCTAAGCCCTCGATATATTTTTACCCTTTACCCTTTGCCGTTTACCCTTTTCCCGTGTCCAGGCCAAAGTCCCGATCCCATCCAAAGCCGCCTCCTTCGTTTGTAATCCCAAAACCTTGCATAAAAACCCATCGTTCGGGGCAAGACTAATCAAATTCCCGGCGGTTTTCAAGACAATTCACGCTAACCCGCCGCTATTGTCCAATGATCTCATTCGTGGTACACATCATGGAGAATTTGCGCCCGGACCGGGCAACGGACCACCCGCCCGGACCAGGAATTAACCGTTTCCGTTTACTCGTGGAGGATAACATGATGTCGATGAAAAAGTGGTTTAGCTTGAGCATTGCAGTCGGTTTGGCCCTGGTTTTGACCGGGACACCCTTTGCGGCGGACGACATCTCGACCGTCCGGATTGTCACGCCATCCTGGAATACATTAACCAATGAAGACGGCACCGGACTCTACTTCGACCTGATGCGGAAGGTCTTCGAGCCGGCCGGCATCCGGATGAAGTATGAGATCGTGCCGTGGAAGCGCGCCAAGGAAATGATTCAGGCCGGAGTGGCGGATGCATTGCTCGCGGCTTACCTCACGAAGGATGACCCGACTTTTATCTATCCGGAGCATCCCATGGACGTGGACTACACCGTCGCGGTCTTTAAAAAGGGGGAGATGAGGTGGGATGGCCGGAAATCCCTGGAAGGCAAAACAGCCGTCTGGAAGCGGGGGTATAACTACCAGAATTACCTCGACGTAAAGATGGATTGGAGCGAGATCGACTCAACGGATCAAGGCTTTAATATGGTGGAAAAGGACCGGGTCGCCACCTATCTCGACATCAAGCCGACCATCGACGGCTACATGAAGGAACACCCCGACGAGACAAGCCAATTACAGGTCGAGACCGCCTTTACCATCAACACCTATCCCCGTTTCGGAAACAACTCGCGATCCCGAAAGCTCATCGATATCTACGACAAGCGCATGGCCGAGCTGAAGGATAGCGGCGAGCTGGCCGAGGTCTTCAAAAAGTGGGGCATGGACCTGCCCCCCTGGAAGTAGCCCGGACGCCGGTCCATCCATTCCGTCCCAAAGACGACGCCTGGCGCTGTTCTCAGGCCCCACCCCGCCCTTCATCATTCATGTCCGTAAGGGCAGGCCCCGTGTCTGCCCTGAAAACCCACCCACGGTGGCCTCACGCAATGGGCGGCCACACA
>CAZWGY010000488.1:0-3742 GCA_964633575.1 uncultured Desulfobacteraceae bacterium | reverse complement strand
CCTGCTTTGACACCCAGCACCTGTGTCATACTCTGACCAACGAGTATCAGGACGAGCTTCACCGGCCGGCCTTCCCCTATAAGTTCAAGTTCAAGTTCGATGGCTGCCCCAACTGCTGCGTGGCCTCCATCGCCCGGGCCGATATGTCCTTCATCGGCACCTGGAAAGATGACATCCGCATCGATCAGGAAGCGGTTCAGGCATACATCGGCGGCGAGCTGAAGCCCAACGGCAACGCCCACGCCGGTCGGGACTGGGGTGCATTCGACATCAACAAGGAAGTCATCGACCTCTGCCCCACCAAGTGCATGTGGATGGAAGGCAAGGAGCTCAAGATCGACAACAGGGAATGTACCCGGTGCATGCACTGCATCAACGTTATGCCGCGGGCGTTGCGGATCGGCGAGGACCGGGGATGCTCCATCCTGGTCGGCGCCAAGGCCCCCATCCTGGACGGCGCTCAGATGAGCACCATGCTGGTCCCCTTTGTCAAGGTTGAAGAGCCCTACGATGAGATCAAGGAAGTCATCGAAAACATCTGGGATTGGTGGATGGAAGAGGGCAAAAACCGTGAGCGGCTCGGTGAGCTGATGAAGCGTCAGGGCTTCCAGAGGCTCCTGGAAGTAACGGGCCTCAAACCGGATCCGCGGATGGTTCAGGAACCGCGCCACAACCCCTACATCTTCTGGAAGGAAGAAGAGGTTCCGGGCGGATTCGAGCGCGATGTCAAGGAATACAGAAAACACCACCAGAGATAAGGAGGAGGCAACATGGCGTTTATTTCTTCCGGATACAATCCCGACAAGCCGATGGAGGACCGGATTACTGATATCGGTCCGAAATTTTATGAAGAATTCTACCCGCCGGTCATCAAGGCCAACAAGGGCAAATGGCTGTATCATGAGATCCTGGAGCCAGGCGTCCTGGTTCACGTGGCCGAGTCCGGCGATGAGTGCTACACCGTCCGCGTGGGCGGCGCCCGTCTCATGAGCGTCTCCCATATTCGCGAGATCTGCGAGATCGCCGACAAGCATTGTGACGGCTACCTCCGCTTCACCACCCGGAACAACATCGAGTTCATGGTGGACAGCAAGGACAAGGTCGAGCCCCTGAAGCAGGATCTGGCCAGCCGGAAGTTCGACGGCGGCTCCTTCAAGTTCCCCATCGGCGGCACCGGCGCCGGCGTGACCAATATCGTTCACACCCAGGGCTGGATCCACTGCCATACCCCGGCCACCGACGCATCCGGTCCGGTCAAGGCGACCATGGACGTCCTGTTCGACGACTTCCAGAATATGCGCCTGCCGGCACAGCTCCGGGTTTCCCTGGCCTGCTGCCTCAACATGTGCGGCGCGGTTCACTGCTCCGACATCGCCATCCTCGGCTACCACCGCAAGCCCCCGATGCTCGACCACGAGTACCTCGACAAGATGTGCGAGATTCCGCTGGCCGTCGCCGCCTGCCCCACCGCCGCCGTCCGGCCCACCAAGGTCGAGCTGGAAGACGGCAAGAAGGTCAACAGCGTGGCGGTCAAGGAAGAGCGCTGCATGTTCTGCGGCAACTGCTACACCATGTGCCCGGGTATGCCCCTGGCCGACCAGGAAGGCGATGGCATCGTCCTGATGGTGGGCGGCAAGGTCTCCAACCGGATCACCGCCCCCAAGTTTTCCAAGGTCGTGGTGGCATTCATCCCCAACGAGGCCCCGCGGTGGCCCAAGACCACCGAGACCATCAAGCATATCGTCGATGCTTATTCCCAGGGCGCCAACAAGTACGAGCGGCTGGGCGATTGGGCCGAGCGGATCAGTTGGGAGCGGTTCTTCGAGAAATGCGGTCTCGAGTTCACCCATCACCTGATCGACGACTTCCGGGATCCGGCTTACTACACCTGGCGTCAGACCACTCAGTTCAAGTTCTAGCAGCTTGACCGATCAATTCCGGCGGGGGTCGCGGCCACGCGGCCTCCGCCACATCTCTGAAAAGGAGTCTCAAATGGAATACGAAGAGGCCAAAAAGCTGATTGTCGACGGGCTGACCAAAAAGCAGAAGTCGAAGTCGAAGTTTTATTTCAACGATCTGAGCAAAATTCTGGACATGAAGCCCCGGGAGGCCAAGAAGATCGTCAACCAACTGGTGCAGGACGGCATCTTGGAATACTGGTCCTCGGGATCCACCTCCATGTACGGCCTGAAGGGCACCGGCAAGCAGTCAGCGGCCGAGCACGAAGGATAACACGCCCTTTCGGACCGCCACCGGCCCTCTTTCCGGCCGCACGGCTCGGGTGAAAGCATGACGTGCCCCAGAATCGTCATTTCCGGACTGCGCGGCGGGTCGGGAAAAACCATCGTGTCCATCGGCCTGGCAGCCGCGTTCCGGCGCATGGGAAAGGCGGTGGCACCTTATAAAAAGGGGCCGGATTACATCGACGCTGGCTGGCTGGCCCTGGCCGCCGGTCGAGACTGTTACAACCTCGATACCTTTTTAATCGATGGGGTGAAGATCCTCCGGTCGTTCATCGACCGGACGGAAGCCGATGCGGTCGCCCTCGTCGAGGGAAATCGAGGGCTCTATGACGGGATCGACGCCCGGGGCACCACGAGCACCGCGGAGCTGGCCAAGCTCCTCAATGCGCCGGTTCTGCTCTGTGTCGATTGCACCAAGGCCACTCGAACCATGGCTGCGGTGGTGGGCGGGTGTCTCCGGTTCGACCCGGATGTCCGGATCAGCGGCGTGATCCTCAATCGGGTGGCCGGTCCGCGGCACGAACGAAACCTCCGGGAAACCATCGAACGATACTGTGATGTCCCGGTGGTGGGCGCCCTGCCCAAGCTCAAATCCGAGTATTTTCCCGAACGGCACATGGGGTTGATCCCCACGCCGGAACACACCTGGGCTCAAGAATCGGTGGGGGCGGCCGCCGACCTCGCCGACGCCCATCTCGATCTGGAAACCATTCTCCGGATCGCCCTGAGCGCCGCCGATGCGCCGATGATCGCCCCCCCTTTTCCGGCCCCGGCCGACCCGCCGCCGGTCGCCCCCGGCCCCCCGCCCCGCATCGGCATCATCCGGGATTCCGCCTTTCAGTTCTACTATCCGGAAAACCTTTCCGCTCTGACGCAAGCCGGCGCGGATATCGTCTTTATCAGCCCCCTGACCGACCAGCATCTCCCCGACATCGACGCCCTCTACATCGGCGGCGGGTTCCCCGAAACCCACGCCCGCGCCCTGGCCGATAATCAGTCCTTCCGAAACGAGCTCCGCGCCGCCGCCGAAGCGGGGCTGCCGGTTTACGCCGAATGCGGAGGCCTGATGTACCTGGGCCGGTCCCTCACCCTGGACGGATCAGAGTATCCCATGGCCGATGTCCTGCCGGTCCGTTTCGGCTTTTCCAAACGGCCCCAGGGGCACGGCTATACGATAGTCGAGGCAGCTCGGCCTAACCCGTTTTTCCCGATCGGCACGACCATCCGGGGTCACGAGTTCCACTATTCCAAGGTCCTGTCCTGGGAGGGGAGCAGAGATGATCTCGTCTTCGACGTCAAGCGGGGCGCGGGCCTGACCGATGGCCGAGACGGAGCCCGCCGGTACAATGTCCTGGCCACCTACACCCACATCCACGCCCTGGGCATCCCCGACTGGGCTGTAGCCATGGCTCGAAACGCCCGCCTCCATCGGGACGCCCGCCAACCCTGATACCCCGCTCCATCTTGAAAAAAGCCTGAACCACGGATGAACACGAATC
>CAZWGY010000487.1:0-3744 GCA_964633575.1 uncultured Desulfobacteraceae bacterium | reverse complement strand
CGCGGATCCCGGACCGAAACCGGCGGAGCCAGGATCTCCGACCAGGCCACCGCCTGCTGGAGTCGGCGGCGACGTCGGCGGGTGGATGGTGTCCGTTTGGCGCGGGCTTTGGCGGGCGGGACCGGGCGAGGGGTTGTGTCGGCCGAGCGCCGCCGATCCGGCCGGGGCGGCGGCGGGGGGCCGGAGGCCGTCGTGGCCGCGTGATGAGTCGCCTCGGTTTCCGCGTCGGCCGTTTCCCGATCGCCTAAAAACCGCTTCCAGGATGTCTCATCCGCCTCGCCGCCACTCTCCCCGGTTTTGGCCTTGGCCGCTATATCCTTTTCGATCTGCTCCATCATCTCCTGAAATTTCTGAAGCAATCCCTTTTTCTCCGACTTTTGCTGACCGTCCCTGGCGGGTGTCAACATCCGTTTGAAAAAGGAGAGGATCTTCCAGAAGATAATGGCGATGAAGATCAGGGTGATCAGTGCCTCCATGGCGCCTTCCTTTCCGCCCCCGATAGCGAGGGCGTGACCTCAGCTATCGGTTCGAGTCCGTCTGGGTTCCGTCGCCCGACATCTCATCGCCCTCGCCGCCGATCTGGGTCCGCATCTGGGTGTCGGCCATGATGTTTTTCATCCGGTAGTAGTCCATCACCCCGAGGTTGCCCTGGCGGAAGGCTTCGGACATGGCCAGCGGGATTTCGGCTTCGGCCTCCACCACCTTGGCCCGCATCTCCTCGACCTTCGCCTTCATCTCCTGCTCAGCCGCGAAGGCCATGGCCCGGCGTTCCTCGGCCTTGGCCTGGGCGATCTTCTTATCAGCCTCGGCCCGGTCGGTCTCGAGTTCGGCGCCGATGTTCTTGCCGACGTCCACGTCGGCGATGTCGATGGAGAGGATCTCGTAGGCGGTGCCCGCGTCGAGCCCCTTTTCCAGGACCCGCTTGGAGATAATGTCCGGGTTTTCCAGGACGTTTTTGTGCGATTCGGCCGACCCGATGGTGGTGACGATGCCCTCGCCCACCCGGGCGAGGATGGTCTCTTCCCCGGCGCCGCCCACCAGCCGGTCAATGTTGGCCCGGACCGTCACCAGGGAGACCGCCTTGAGCTGGATGCCGTCCTTTGCCATGGCCGCCACCAGCGGGGTTTCGATCACCTTGGGATTGACGCTCATCTGAACCGCTTCCAGGACGTTCCGGCCGGCCAGGTCGATGGCCGCCGCGCGGTTAAACTTCAGCTCGATGTTGGCCTTGTCCGCCGCGATGAGGGCCTGGACCACCCGCATGACGTCACCGCCGGCCAGATAGTGAGACTCGAGGTCGTTGGAGCCGATCTCCAGGCCCGCTTTCACGGCCATGATCTTTGATTCGACGATGAGCTTGGGCGGGACCTTCCGGAAACGCATGAAGACGATATTGATCAGCCCCACGTGGGCGCCGGAGACCAGGGCCTGAATCCACAGGGAGATGGCCGAGCCAACGAAGTAGAGCATGACGATCGCCGCAACGACGATGATAATCATAATGAATTGGGGAAAGTCCATTGTTCACCTCCTGAAATTGGGTCAAGGGGTTTCGATGCCGGGTTTGGTTTGACGAACGATGATCTGGTTGCCCCGGACCGCCGAGACATAGACATCGGCGCCCCGTTCGATATATTCCCCTCGGGTGGTGACATCGAGCCGCCGGCCGTTGATGACGGCGATCCCCGAGGGTCTGAGGTCGGATTCGGCCCGTCCCCGGGCATCGAGGTAGGTCTCGAGCTCGGGGGATTGCGAAGTCACGCCGCCGGCGCGGGACAGCGAGGTCTTGAGGGTAACCGGGGAGCGGGCGATCAGCTTGATCCCCACGATCACCACCACGGGCAGCAGGACCATGTCGATCCCGATGAGGGCCGCGCCGGCGGTCTCCGAAAAGGTGGTGAAGACGATATACACCGAATAGCCGATGAGCCCCACCGCCAGGATCGACAAAACCCCGGCCGATGGAAGAAAGAGCTCGGCGATAATCACCCCTGCCCCGGCGAGCTGTAGCAGGATCACCAGGATCAGATCACCCATCGGCCGCCTCCCGGGCCACGATCACCCGGTTCCCCTGGATGGCCAGGACCCGGACTCTCGTCCCCTTTTCGATGAATTCTCCCTGGGACACGGCGTCCACCGTCTCGTCTCCAACGGTCACCTTCCCGGCGGGGCGGAGAAAGGTGGCCGCCACCCCCCGATCCCCCGCGTGGACATAGGCGGTTTCCAGGGAGTCGGCATGGGCCGCGCCGAGATGGGTGGAGAGATATGGACCTTCCCTCGAATACCGGCTGATGGTGGGAAAAATGTAGCGCATGAGAAACAGCGAAGCCACGAACGCTCCCACCAGGGCTCCGAGGACCCTGGCGATGTTTTTGGTCAACAGCGCCACCTGCCAGGGCAGGTCCGGGTTGGGCAGGACAAAGCTCTGAAAGGCGAGGACCATCGCCACCGCGATGAGGGCCACCCCGGAAAACCCGGCGATCCCGAAACCGGGCAGAACGAAAATCTCGTAACCCATGAGGATCAGCCCGAGGGTGAGGATCAGGAGCTCGGTGTAGTTGGCCAGCCCCACCAGGTATTGATTGAAGAGGACCAGCCCCAGGCATAAGATCCCCACCAGGCCGGGCACCCCGAAGCCGGGCGCCTGGATCTCGGTGTAAAGGGCCGCCAGGCCGATCATCATCAGGATCGGAGCCATCGTGGAGATCAGCCGGACAAAGGATTCGGACCAGACCTCGTCCATCCGCCGGATGGTGTAATCGGAGATGTCCATGGCCGAAAGCATCGCCTCGATGCTTTCGGCGCTCATCCGGGACAATCCGAGGTCCCTGGCCTCGACGTCATCCACGGTCAACAGCTCCCCCTCGGCCACCACCGTCTTTTTGGATGTTACCGACGCCTTTTCGGTCTCGGTGAGGTCCTCGAAGGCCACCGCGTCCATGTAGCGGACCGTCTCGCCCATTTCCACCCGATAGACGGTCATGTCGGCGGTGACCATGGCCTCCACCAGGGTCTCGGGATAGCCGTTGCGCTTGGCCAGGGACCGGAACTTGGCCCGCAGGGGGGATTGGAATTTCTCCCCCATCATCTTGGGGCCTTCGCTGGAGTTGATGATCGGGGCGCAATCGCCGATGGTGGTATGGGGCTTCATGACCAGCTCGTTGCAGGCCAGGGCGATGAGAGCCCCGGCGGAGATGGCCTTTTTGGAGACGTAAGCGACCGTTTTCCCGGTCGGGATGTTGACGATGCTATCGACGATGGAAAAGGCCGAATCCACCCGGCCGCCGAAGGTGTCCATTTCGAGGACCACCAGGGCGTTCGGGTCCTCGGCCGTCTCCGTGAGGCAGCGTTTGATAAACGCGGCCAGGCCCGGCTCCACGCTGCCCTGGGCCGGAATCACGTAAACGGTGCGAGGCGCGGCACCGACGGCGGTCGCCAAAAGGAAAACCGTCAGCACCGCCGGGATGAGGGAAAAAAAACGTAACGGTCTGTTCATCAGGTGTGCTTGAAAAGGGGTAAAAGTGCCGTCTCCATTGGGATTAACGCGCCATCCAACCAGCCGTTAATCTACTTGGACGCCCTGATCTTGTCAACGAAAAAGGGGATTCAGCTCCCGATCCGGCACGGGGCGGACACATAGGTCCGCCCCTACATGGGCGCCCTGATCTTGTCAACGAAAAAGGGGATTAGCCTTGATCATCATTTCGGCCACACGGCGTCCGGACCTAACCCCCCTAGCCCCCC
>CAZWGY010000486.1:0-3747 GCA_964633575.1 uncultured Desulfobacteraceae bacterium | reverse complement strand
ACTTCACCAAAATCAGCGGTGGAGCGGGCGGTGAAAGGGCGTTGTAACGACCGGGTGAAGATGGGAAAAGAAAGGGCGCGATGTCGCCGGATGCCGCGACAGCGCAAGGGATGGATGCCGTTGATTTGCCGCGCCGGTCTTTTTCGGCCCGGGGCGCGGGGGATTGGGGCGCCGTGATGCCGCGCGCTTTGCCTCGGGGACAGGGGGCCATCCGGCAGGGCGCGGAGTCGAGGGGACCGGCGTCGGAGGTCAGGGCGAGCTTCTTATGGCAGGGCGGTTTGCCGCCGTTGGGTGAAAAACGATCGCAGTGCCCGCCGCCGCCGAAGCCGACGATCATGATCGCGATCAGAATGATGCGCATCGCCTTGACCATTATGGTATCCATAACTTCCATTCCAACCCGGTTTCTACCTGACTTTCCGCTGGAGCGCAAGCGGTTTTTAGTCAAAGGAAAAGCCGGCCAGATAATGGGACAGCTTCCCTTTGGCATCGCCGGTCAGCTCCGGGCAGTGTTCCGCGCCCCGGCCGCCGGCCATCACCTGAGCGGCGAAGGCCATGCAGGTGGGTTGACCGCATTTCCGGCAGTTGGTTTTGGGCAGCAGCTTCAATATCTCCATCAGCTTGGGTTTGGTCTTGCCCGAATAACAAGGCTTGATCCCGTCCCGGTTTTCCCATGCGTGATTGATTTCGCTTTTCAGCCATTCCAGAACGCGGTCCGCCTCTTGTTCGTCGGTGAGGGCGTTGATGGCGATCTCCCGGGCCCCGACCTTGATGATCCGGCCGTGATGATGGAACATCACCTCCGGCGGGTCGCTGAAATACTGGTCGCCGCCCAGAACGGCGTTGAGGTAGGGCAGGGCGTCTCCCACATCCTCATTGAGCCGGGCGATGCAGTGTACGGACGTGAAGCCCGGGTTGCATTCGGGCCGGAAGATGGTCTTGTGGTATCCGGTAAGCAACATCAGTTTTCTCCGCCGCCGCACCCGAAGCGAGGGCGCCCGGCTCTTAATCCGCCGGAACGTCCCCGCCCGGGATGCGGTTCATCCGCCGGCATCATCACCGATCAACATGAATTGCAGGAACATGGGCTCTGGACCGGCTTGGCGCCGGGCGATTCCGTCGGAACGGTGGCGTCCCGTCGGGCCTCGCGCCTTACCGCGTCCTTCGCCTTGTCGATATCGGCGCGTCGGAGATTGAAATCTTTGTTCTTTTCAATCCCCTCGTCGGTGAGCACCAGGTAATGGCCCAACGGCGCGTCGGCCTGCTTCATGATGGCCCTGGCGCAGCCCACCTGGCAGCCGTCGATGACCACCATCCGGGGCGTGTCCCTGGCGGACTGGACAAAGCCGGAGAGCTGCCCGCCGACGCCCGCCAGGCAGAACATTTTGCCGAACCCCTCCTGGGTCAGCTCCACGGCCGCCTGGTTGGAAAGCTGCCCCACATTGGAGCCGCCGGAACAGGCCAGGATCATGACGTCGTTTCCACCCCCGCAACATGTCTCGGTCATTGGGTTCTCCTTATTTTTCGAGCCAGGATTTGACATCATCCTTCCCGGGGATTTTACCCACCGATTTGACCTCGCCGTCCACCACCACCGCCGGCGTGCCGAACACGCCGTAGCTCGCGATCTTCATCGTATCGGTGACTTTTTCGACGTCGGCGGATACGCCGGCTTCGGCGATCGCTTCCTTGACCACTTTCTCGGTTTGCTCACATTTCGGGCAGCCGGGGCCCAGCACTTTGATTTCCATTTTGTTTACCTCCTGATTACGTTGTTGTTTTGGAAAGGGCCTGTTCGATCCAGGCCTCCAGTCGGATTGCCGCATCCGTATTAAGCAAAAACCGCGCCGTAAAAAATTCCGGCAATCGAGGACAGGACAATGATGATCCCGCAGAACACCGCCGTCTTTTTCACGCCCATGACGCTCCCGATCACCAGCATGTTGGGCAACGACAGGGCCGGGCCGGCCAGGAGCAGAGCCAGGGCCGGCCCCTTGCCCATGCCCGCGCCCAACAGTCCCTGCAAGATCGGCACCTCGGTCAGGGTGGCGAAATACATCAGGGCGCCGGCCATGGAAGCGATCACATTGGCTGAAATCGAGTTGCCCCCCAGAAGGGATTGAATCCACTGGTCGGGAATCAGGGCCGCGTGGCCGGGCCGCCCCAGCATGAAGCCGGCCACCAGTACGCCGCCGGCCAGAAGCGGAAAAATCTGCTTCATAAATCCCCAGGTAGCCTCCACCCAGCTTTTGCACTCGTCCCTGGTAAACCAGGCTTTGAGCATAACCCCCAGAATCATGAGCAGGGCGATGGTGATGTACCATTTGGCGGCGAAGATGGCGGGCCACAGCCCCGATGCGCCGGGCGCCGGCTTGGCAAAAGCGGCGAAAACCAGGATCAGAACCATGGTCAGAAGGTACAAGCCGTCCTGCAACAGCGTCCGTTCTTTGGCATCCTCATCCGGCACGTAGATTTCTCCGGCGGTGCGGGCCGCGTCGTCCTTGCGGAAAATCAAGGCCATCAAAAGACCGGTGACCACGGCGAAGATCACCGCGCCCACGGCCCGGGCCAGGCCGAGCTCCCATCCCAGGATCTTGGCGGTCAACGTGATGGCCAGCACATTGATGGCCGGGCCGGAATAGAGAAACGCCGTGGCCGGGCCGATCCCGGCGCCCCGGCTGTAGATGCCGGCAAACAGCGGCAGCACGGTGCAGGAACAGACCGCCAGGATGGTTCCCGAAACCGACGCCACCGAATAGGACAGGATTTTGCTGGCCTGGGCCCCGAAATACTTGAGCACCGATGCCTGGGACACGAACACGGAAATGGCCCCGGCAATGAAAAACGCGGGGATGAGACAGGTCAAAACATGCTCCCGGGCGTATTCCTGAAGCATCATGAAGGCTTCCAGCCCGGACTGCCGGATTGTGGGATGGCTCCACGGGACATAATAGGCGGCGGCGAAAACGCCGATAATCAACAGCAACTTGGTGCGTTCTTTCATTTCGGATGCTCCTTTTGGAAGCGGACATGACGGCGGTCGGCATCAGGGCCGTCATCTATTGATATTTCGCCATATAGCGATATTTCCAGGCAAAAAAAACTAATTCTTGAGAATGTTCCTCCGGTCGATCCCATCCAATCGCGACACAAGGCCCGACACATCGGCGTCGTCCTCAAGCCAGTGGCGCAATTTCCCGATCAGCTCAGCGGCGTAAGGGTTTCTGGCGCCGTCGGCCAGTCGGTAATTGACCCAGAGCCCATCCTTGTAATAATCAACCAGTCCCGCCTCTTCCAGGATCTTGAGATGCTTGCTGACCGTTGACTGGGCCAGCCCCAGGGCTTCCTGGATCTCGCAAACGCAGAGCTCCCGGCGTTGGAGCACTTTGATCATCTTGACCCGGTTGGGGTCGGACAGGGCCTTCATCACCTTTATAAACTCTCTCATGCCGCCTCCATATCGCTGCATGGGAATATAACGAATAGATGGGGGGCTGTCAACATCGAAATCGGGATCGGTGTGTGTGCCGCCCCTAAACGGGCGAGACGCCTGCATATTGTAGGGGCGGCCCTTGCGGCCGCCCAAGGCGGGCACGGGGCTGGCGCTCACTGACGCTCACTGACGCTCACTGGCGCACACTGACGCACACTTACGCACACTGGCGCTCCCTGACGCTCCCTGACGCTCACTGACGGTCGCGGCTCCGTATCGCTGTTCCGAGCCGCTGTTCCGAGCCGCGACCGTCA
>CAZWGY010000485.1:0-3758 GCA_964633575.1 uncultured Desulfobacteraceae bacterium | reverse complement strand
CGCCGGCTGCTCTGGCCGATCAAGCAGAAATACGGCAACAAGATCTCCTGGGCCGATCTCATGATCCTCGCCGGCAACTGCGCCATCGAGTCGATGGGGCTGCCGACCTTCGGCTTCGCGGGCGGGCGCGAGGACATCTATGAGCCGGAAGAGGACATTTACTGGGGCGCCGAAGAGGAATGGCTGGCCACGAGCGACAAGCCCAAAAGCCGTTACAGCGGCGACCGGGATCTGGAGAACCCCCTCGCGGCCGTGCAGATGGGCCTGATCTACGTGAATCCCGAAGGCCCGGACGGCAATCCGGACCCGGTCGCATCCGGCCATGACGTCCGCGAGACCTTCGCCCGCATGGCCATGAACGACGAAGAAACCGTTGCCCTCGTCGCCGGCGGACACACCTTCGGCAAGTGTCACGGCGCGGGCGATGCGTCGCATGTGGGGCCGGAACCCGAAGCCGCCCCCATCGAACAGCAGGGACTCGGCTGGAAGAGCAGCTTCGGCACGGGCAAAGGCGGCGACACCATCGGCAGCGGGATCGAGGGCGCCTGGAAGCCGAACCCGACCCAGTGGGACATGGGCTATCTGAAGGTGTTGTTCAAATACGATTATGAGCTGGTCAAAAGCCCGGCCGGCGCGAATCAGTGGCTGGCCAAAGACCCGGACGAAGAGGACATGGTGATCGACGCCCACGACCCGTCGAAGAAGCACCGACCCATGATGACCACGGCGGACCTCTCGCTGAAATTCGACCCGATCTACGAGCCCATCGCGCGGCGCTACCTGGAAAATCCCGAGGAATTCGCCGACGCCTTCGCCCGGGCCTGGTTCAAGCTGACTCACCGGGACATGGGGCCCCGGTCCCGCTATCTCGGCCCGGAGGTTCCGGCAGAGGAGCTGATCTGGCAGGACCCGGTGCCCGACGTCGATCATGAGCTGATCGACGACAAGGACATCGCGGACCTCAAGGCCAAGATCCTCGGCTCGGGCCTCTCGGTCTCCCAATTGGTTTCGACCGCCTGGGCGTCGGCATCCACCTTCCGCGGCTCCGATATGCGCGGCGGCGCCAACGGAGCCCGGATTCGTCTCGCCCCGCAAAAGGATTGGGAGGTGAATCAGCCCGACCAACTGGCAAAGGTCCTCGAAACCCTCGAGGGCATCCAGAAGGATTTCAACGGCGCTCAGTCCGGCGGGAAGAAGGTTTCGCTGGCCGACCTGATCGTCCTGGGCGGTTGCGCCGCCATTGAGCAAGCGGCCAAAAACGCCGGCCGTAACGTGACCGTTCCCTTCGCCCCGGGACGGACGGATGCGACAGCGGAGCAAACCGACGCTGAGGCGTTCGCCGTCCTCGAGCCAAAAGCGGACGGCTTCCGGAACTATCAGAAAGCCAGATACGCCGTAACGGCTGAGGAGCTCCTGGTGGACCGGGCTCAGCTCCTGACGCTGACCGCTCCCGAAATGACGGTTCTCGTGGGCGGGATGCGGGTCTTAAACGCCAACTTCGGTGGAACCCGGCACGGCGTCTTCACGTCGCGGCCCGAGACCCTCACCAACGACTTCTTCTTGAATCTCCTCGACATGAGCACGGAGTGGAAAGCCACCTCGGAAGATGAAGAACTCTTCGAGGGACGTGACCGGAAGAGCGGCGAGCTCAAGTGGACCGGGACCCGGGTCGATCTGATCTTCGGCGCCAACTCCCAGCTCCGCGCCATTGCGGAGGTTTACGGGTGCGAGGATGGCCAGGAAAAGTTCGTGAACGACTTTATCGCGGCCTGGAACAAGGTCATGAACGCGGACCGCTTCGACCTCGCCTGATCCCGGAATAAACAGTTTTAGCGATTTCCAACCCATTAGCGCGGCGTTTCAGGTCATCTGGAACGCCGCGATTTTATATTGGTGACCATCCATAAATGGCCAATCAAGAATCAGGCGGTTCCGGGAACGGGACCGCCTGATTTGTTTGGAGGGGGCGACGGCAATCGGCTGTTGACTCGCCTTTCCGTCTATATTAAACAGTAGTTTTTCTATGACAATTGCGATCGGCTGGGATATGGATCACATGACAAGCTTTTCTTTTGAACATCTTTTCAAGCTCCGGCTGGTGGTGGCGCGATACGGGGAAATGGACGGCGCCAGGTGGTGGAACACCCAGGGAATCCTCGGCCGGTATGGGGCAATGGCGATCGGCCGGGGCTTTCCCCGGACCCATGGGTTCGCCCGGGCCGGGATCGTGTTTTCGGTGGCGGCCCATCGGTGCCGGGAGATCTACGATTCACCGACCGCCCTCACCCTCTGGAGTCTGCCCGCCGACGTGGAAAGCCTGCTATCTCTGGCATATCGGCAATCTGGACAAATTCTACCACCGTTTTGCAAAGGAGCTCCCCGTCATCGATCAGTACGCCCGAGAGTTGAAGACCGAATACCAGCGGCGGTTCGACGCGGCGGCCCGGGCCCGGCAGCGGGCTTATGAGGGCGCCGTCCGGAAACTGGAGACGACCCCGGGTTGGGAAAGACTCACCGACGACCAGAAGGCGGTGGTCCGGGAACCGCTGGCGGCTTATGCCGCGGCCGGAGAGGAGGGGAACGTGGGCATCCCCTAGCTCCGCTCCGACCGGGACGCCGCGTCCGGCCGGCTCGACAAGGCCGTGGAAGAGATGATCCGCCTGGTGGACGGCAACCGGGTGGTCCGGGTGAGCGCGGCGGGCTTTTTCTCCGGCGGCGTGGAGACCGAGGAGCAGTTGGAAGCCGCCATCAACGGGCTGAAGGATGAATGCGAGCGGCATATCGGGGCGGGGAAGATGGTGTTGATTCAGTAACGAGGTGGTTACAAGATGGATACCCGATTGAAATATCAAGAAATCATTAAGGGCATGTTGTCCGAATACGCCAAATACAAACCGGCTTACGGCGAAATCGATTCGAGACTGGCCTTCGATGATCAAAACGGCGCCTATGCGTTGTTTCAGCTCGGCTGGGACGGCGATGAATATGTGCATGGGGCCATCGTTCACATCGATCTGATCGGGGACAAAATCTGGATTCAGTACGACGGCACGGAAGAAGGCATCGCGGAAGATCTGCTCAACGCCGGCGTGCCTAAGTCGTCGATCGTGCTTGGATTTCGTCCGGCTGAACCGCGGAAGCACACGGGATTCGCCGTGGGGGGAGACGCCAGCCAGGAAGCAATGCCCGAATTGGCCTGAAAAGGAGGTTGTCTTCCGCTATGGTCGATGGTTCGGCAAAATCCAAAAATATCATATCCAAAATGGCGCCTGACGGTTGCTGAAGGCGGAATTCAGCCGGCACATGGGGCTGGCTTATTATAGAAAATTGAAATAAGAAGCGGGTATGGAACCTCTTATTTTAAAAAATGGGGTTTTATTAAAATAAGAAATCGATGGATGCCGCTAATTCTAAAATGGTAAAATAAAAAATGGCCGATGCGCGCCACAAACATCGGGCGGGAAAATACATCCGGCAACTGGAAGGCTATTCGGCGTTTATCCCCGAGCCCCTTCCGCCGACGCCGCCCATCGATATGAACGCCCGACTCATACGCCTTTTATCCGATGCCGACAGGGCGCTGGGGCGGTTGGACGGTGTAGCGACCATCCTGCCCAACCCCGACCTGTTCGTCTCAATGTACGTCAAGCAGGAAGCGGTATTCAGTTCCCAGATCGAAGGGACGCAAAGCACCCTGGAAGATGTGCTGGAATTCGAGGCGGGACCTGGCCGGGAAAAGCGATCCAAGGATGTCGAGG
>CAZWGY010000484.1:0-3762 GCA_964633575.1 uncultured Desulfobacteraceae bacterium | reverse complement strand
CATGACCGACGAGACCCCTCCGGCCTCTGAAGCATTTGAGCAACAGTTCCTCGCCGCCGACGAGCTGGGCATCCGCCTGGAGATCGTCGGCGATCTGCCGATCTGGGAGCCTCAGCCGCTATACCGACATCAAAAGCACGTGGTCCGGATCTCCAATTCCCTCCGCCCGGCCGATGACGGGAGCGGCGGGTGTGCCTGCATTGCCGCGCTGGAAGTTTACATCCGATTCCCCAACGGCCTCAAACGCCCCGATGTCTCGTTATTTTGCCAGGAACCCGATGAAGACGACCAGGACCGGGCCCTCACCGTGATTCTCGAAGCCGTCATCGAAGTAGTCAGCCCGGGGTTCGAATCCAAAGATCTCCAGGTTGGCCCGCCGTTTTACCTGTCCCAGGGGGTTAAAGACGTCGTGGTCTTCGATCCCGCCACGCTCATGGTGCTTCACATCCGCCCGGAGGTCACCCGCCGCCACGCCTCACCGGTGGATATCGCCCTGGAATGCGGGTGCGTGGTGACCGCCTAATGAACGAAAAATCAGCTCCCGAGTGTCCATCCAGAAATCGGAAAGTTTGGTCGAGATCAAGGCGCGCGAAAAATTTTACCGCAGGCATATGTCTGATATTTCGAGGATAAAATTTTGAGCGCAACGCGGATATCGGGCAAAATGGCCATTTATGGATGGGCACTACCGATATCGAACCGGATTCCCTGAGCCAGGGGCATCTCCTTCGACCAGTTGACCGTGCAGGTCTGCCTCCGCATGTAGGCTTTCCAGGCGTCGGAACCGGCCTCCCGGCCGCCCCCCGTCTCTTTTTCACCCCCGAAGGCCCCGCCGATCTCGGCGCCGGAGGTCCCGATGTTCACGTTGGCGATCCCGCAGTCGCTTCCCCGATGGCTGAGAAAAGTCTCGATCTCCCGGAGATCGGTCGAGAAGATCGCCGACGAAAGGCCCTGGGGCACGGCGTTGTGGATCTCGACCGCACGGTCCAGGGTGTCGTAGGGAATCAGGTAGAGGATCGGGGCGAAGGTCTCTTCAGCCACGATGGGCATCTCCGGCGTGGCCCGGCAGATGCAGGGGGTTACATAAGTCCCCGTGTCGTAGATCCCGCCGGTGAGGATCTCCCCGCCGCAAAGCACCTCTCCGCCCTGGGCTCCGACCGTTTCGATGGCGGCCATCATATTGGACACCGCGTCCCAGTCGATCAACGGCCCCATCAGGGTCCCGGATTCCAGCGGATTGCCGATGACCACCTGCCCGTAGGCCCGGATCAGCCGATCCGCCAGGTCATCGAAAACGGATTCATGGACAATGACCCGCCGGGTGGTGGTGCAGCGCTGGCCGGCCGTGCCCACGGCCCCGAAGACAATCGCCCGGACCGCCAGGTCGAGATCGGCATGGGGAGTGACAATGATCCCGTTGTTGCCGCCCAGCTCCAGGATCGTCCGGCCCAGGCGGCCGGCCACGGTCTGAGCCAGGTACCGGCCCATTCGGACCGATCCGGTGGCGGAAATCAGCGGAATCCGCCGGTCATAGAGCATCCGCTCCCCGACCTCATCCCGGTCCCCGATCAGGATGCTCAGGACGCCTTCGGGAACGTCGTTTTCGGCTTCGGCTAAAACCTCCCAGGCGATCCGCATCACGGCAAGAGAAGTAAACGGGGTTTTCGACGACGGCTTCCAGATCACCGGGTCCCCGGCGACCAGGGCGATCATGGCGTTCCATGACCAGACCGCCACCGGGAAGTTGAACGCCGTGATCACGCCAACCGGCCCGAGCGGATGCCACTGCTCAAACATCCGATGCTCGGGCCGCTCACTGTGCATGGACCGGCCATAGAGCATCCGGGACTGGCCCAGAGCAAAGTCGGCCATGTCGATCATCTCCTGGACCTCGCCTTCGCCCTCCTCACGGATCTTACCATTTTCCAGGGCAATCAACGCCCCGAGGTCCGCCTTGTGGCGCCGGAGCGCCAGCCCGATCTCGCGGACGATCTCCCCCCGGCGAGGCGCCGGAACCCGCCGCCAGACATCAAAAGCCGAAACAGCCGTCGAAATTACCCGCTCGACCGCCCCGGCGTCCGCCGTCCGGACCGTGCCAAGAACCGACCCGTCAATGGGGGAAACCGATTCGAGCGGCGGGCCGCCCCCGCCGGTCCAGCCCCCCGTCCCGGCGCCGGACGCATCGCCCGACAGCCCCAGGGTTTCGAGGATCTTGTCTGTCATGATACCCCCTTTCCGTGACGCCGCCGGCGGACCGGCCGCCGACCGACGCCCGTCCACCGGATTTACCCGGATGCCGCCGCCTTCAGCGCCGTTTCGAAGATCGACAGACAGACGTCGATCTCGTCGGCCGAAACGGTCAACGCCGGGCAGAACCGGATACTGTTGTTGCCGCAGCCCAGAAGGAGAAGCCCCTTCCGAAAGGCCGCCTGGATGATCTCGTCCCGGAGGCCGCCGGCCGGGGTCTTGCGCTCCCGGTCCCGGACCAGCTCCACGGCGACCATCAGCCCCAGCCCCCGAACATCTCCCATGCACTCGTGGGAAGCCTGGAGAGTCCGCAGACCCCGGATCAGCCGCCGGCCCTGAACGTGGGCGTTGTCCATGAGGCAGGATTCCAGAAGAGAAACCGTCGCCAGGGCCGCCCGGCAGGAAAGCGGATTGCCGCCGAAGGTGGAAGCATGAGACCCCGCCTCCCAGTCCATGATATCGGCCGGGGCCACCATGGCCCCCAGCGGCATCCCCGACGCGATCCCCTTGGCCAGCGCAAAGATGTCCGGAATCACTCCGAAGTGCTCGCTGGCAAACATCCTCCCGGTCCGCCCCATCCCGGATTGGACCTCGTCGGCCACATAAAGAATCCCATATTTTCGGGCCAGCGCGGCCAGAGCCTGATGAAACCCCGCCGGCGGGACGATGTATCCCCCCTCACCCTGGATCGGCTCGACAATGATGGCCGCCACCTCCTCCGCCGGGATCGTGGTCCGAAACAGGGTCTCCTCGATCCAGGTCACGCAGTAAACCTCGCAGGCCGGATAGGTGAGGTTGTACGGGCAGCGGTAGCAATAGGCATAGGGGATGTGGGTGATGCCGGGCACCAGCGGGTTATAGTGCCGCTTCTGGATCGACTTGCTGGCGGTCAGCGACAGCGCCCCCATGGTCCGACCGTGAAACGCGCCGAAAAAGGCGATGTTGAGCTCCCGGCGGGTGTGCCACCGGGCCAGTTTGAAAGCCGCCTCCACCGCCTCGGCCCCGGAGTTCCCGAAATAGACCCGATGGGGTCCGGGCCCCGGGACCAGCCCGGCCAGCTTCCGGGCCAGCTCGATCTGAGGGGTGTAATAAAAATCCGTCCCGGACATGTGGATCAGCCGGCCGGCCTGATCCCGGATCGCCGCCACCACCTCCGGATGGCAGTGACCGGCCGCGCAGACGGCGATCCCGGCGGTGAAATCGAGAAATTCGTTGCCGTCCACATCGGTGATCCAGACTCCGCTGGCCCGGTCGGCCACAAGCGGGTAGATCCGAGTGTAAGACGGCGAAACATGAGTGGTGTCCAGAGCAATGAGCCGGGCGGCTTCGGGGCCGGGCAGCGGAAGAGTAACATCCGGATATTTCATGAAACGCTCCATCGATTAGGGTTTTTGGCGGATTGCCGATGGATGCCGCATGAAGCTCCTTTCAGCCTACTCGAAAGAGATGATTCCCGTCAACCAGGTTTTGAATCGGAGCACCCGAGACGCCGGGATTCAGGGGAAATGATCGCCC
>CAZWGY010000483.1:0-3765 GCA_964633575.1 uncultured Desulfobacteraceae bacterium | reverse complement strand
GTAAACGGCTGTCTGTAACCGAATTCGGTCCTTTAAATTCAGGTCCAACCGTATTGTAAGGAGGTGTCAATGGAACACGAACAGGAATTTTACGACAGGCTGGAGAAAAAAGGGGTTTCGCGGCGGGATTTCATGAAATTCTGTACATTTCTGACCGCGACCCTGGGATGCTCTTCGGCGATGGTCCCGAAGGTGGCCGAGGTCTTTGCCGCGCCCCCGGCCCAGCGGCCGCCCGTCATCTGGCTCCATTTCGCCGAATGCACGGGCTGTACCGAGGCCGTGCTCCGGACCATGTATCCCTGGATCGACGAGCTTCTCCTGGACATCATCTCCATGGAGTATCACGAGACCATCATGGCGGCCGCCGGGCATCAGGCCGAGGAGGTCCTCCACGAGGCCGCTGAAAAATACAAGGGGAAATTCATCTGTGTCGTGGAAGGGGCAGTGGCCACGAAGTACAACGGGGCCTACGGCAAGATCGCCGGCCGGACCTTCTTTGATATCGGTAAGGAGATCTGTCCCAAAGCGGCGGCGGTGGTCGCCATCGGCTCCTGCGCCTCCTTTGGCGGCATCCAGGCGGCCAAGCCCAACCCCGGCGGTTACAAGGGCGTGGCCGATGCTTTAGGCATCGGCACGGTGAACATTCCGGGGTGTCCCCCCAACCCCATCAACCTGGTCGGGACGATCGTCAACTATCTCCTGCTGGGCAAGCTTCCCGCGCTGGACAACCAGGGCCGTCCGCTGTTTGCGTATAGCAAGACCATCCATGACCAGTGCCCGAGGCGATCTCATTTCGAGCTGGGTGAATTCGTCGAGGAGTTCGGCTCCCCCGAGGCCGATATGGGCTTCTGCCTGTATAAAGTCGGCTGCCGCGGGCCCGAGACCTACAACAACTGCCCCACGGTTAAGTTCCATGGCGGAACGAGCTGGCCGGTTCAGGCCGGCCATCCCTGTCTGGGATGCAGTGAGCCCGACTTCTGGGATACCATGACCCCGTTTTACGAGGAGCTGTAAACTTCCGGATAAACATTCCGGGGGCGTTATCAGTCGGAGATATAAGACGGTATTGTCACATCCCCGCCGCCGGCCGGAATCATTATCTTAAAGCACAGCTCACCCCTCCGGGGCCAATCGACACCATCCGTTTTCTCGAAATCGATAAAAAGGAGTCTATATGAGTCAGCGAGTCATTGTCGATCCGATTACCCGCATAGAAGGCCACCTCCGGATCGAGGTGGAGGTGGAAGGCGGCAAGGTCAAGAATGCCTGGAGCTCCGGCCAGATGTTCCGCGGCATCGAGATCATCCTCCAGGGCCGGGACCCTCGGGACGCCCACCATTTCGTTCAGCGGTCCTGCGGCGTCTGCACCTATGTCCATGCCCTCTCTTCCGTCCGGGCGGTGGAAAACGCTATCGGGATTAAGGTCCCCGAAAGCGCCCGGATCATCCGGAACCTGCTCCACGCGGCCCAGTTCCAGCATGACCACATTGTCCACTTCTATCATCTCCACGCCCTCGACTGGGTGGATATCGTCAGCGCGCTCAAGGCCGATCCCACCAAGACGGCCACCCTTTCCGACAACGTCTCCGGCGCCCCCTGGGGCGGCACCCGGTACTTCAAGGACGTCCAGGCCCGTCTCCAGACCTTTGTGGACAGCGGCCAGCTCGGACCGTTCAACAACGCCTATTGGGGCCATCCGGCCTACAAGCTCCCCCCGGAGGCCAACCTCATGGCGGCGTCCCACTACATCGAGGCCCTCCGGCTTCAGGCCAAATCGGCCAAGATGCACGCGATCTTCGGTGGAAAGAACCCTCATCTCCAGAGCCTTGTGGTGGGCGGCGTGACTTCCGTTCGTGATCTCCGGCCCGACCGAATCGCCCAGTTCCTCTATCTCTGGAAGGAAACCCAGGAATTCGTCAAGAAGGTTTACATCCCCGATCTTCTGGCCGTGGCATCGTTTTACAAGGAATGGGGGAACATCGGCGGGACCACTAACTTTCTGGCCTGGGGCGACTGGGCCGAAGACGAGTCAAACCCCGACACCATGCTGATCCCCGGCGGGGTCATCAAGGGCCGGGACCTCAAAAACATCGTCACCCCCGATCAGCAGCAGGTCACCGAGCACGTCACCCACGGCTGGTACGAGGACGGGGAGGCGAAACACCCCTACGAGGGCGAGACCAAGCCTCAGCATGGCAAGTACGAGACCGGCGGGGACAAGAGCACCTGGAAGTTCGGCAAGCCGGAGATCGGGAAATACTCCTGGATCAAGGCCCCGCGCTACGACGGCGAGTCCTGTGAGGTCGGCCCCCTGGCCCGGGTTCTGATCGCCTACGGCAAGGGCCAGAAGGCGATCCAGGCAGTTGTGGACGACACCCTCAAAAGGCTCGACATTCCCGTGGAGGCCCTATTCTCCACCCTCGGCCGGACCGCGGCCCGGGGCCTGGAAACAATCGTCATCGGCGACGCCATGGAAGGCTGGATCATGCAGCTCGTGGAGAACGTCAAAAATGGCAACACCCAGACCTACCAGCCCTGGGAGATGCCGGACGAAGGCATGGGCTACGGCTTGAACGACGTCCCCCGGGGCGCCCTCGGCCACTGGATCAAGATCGAGGACAAGAAGATCAAGAACTACCAGTACGTGGTCCCCTCCACCTGGAACCTCGGCCCCCGGTGCGACGCCGGGAAGCTCGGCCCGGTGGAAGAGGCCCTCATCGGCACCCCGGTCGCCGATCCCAAACGGCCCCTGGAGATCCTCCGGACCGTCCACTCCTTCGACCCGTGCATCGCCTGCGCCATCCATGTCATTGACCCCGACTCCAACGAGGTTTACAAGGTCCGCGTCGTCTGATGCCCGAAGTTTTCTCACACGCCCCCGTCCCCGCTTGAGGGGCGGGGGTTTTTTGCGCCCGTTGCCCGGCGATGACGGGCCGTATCCCTTAAAACGCCACACGGGAGCAAATGATGATCCAAAGGGGGACAGGGTGACCGAACAGGTGATGATCATCGGGGTGGGGAACATCCTTTTTACCGACGAGGGCTTCGGGGTCCGGGTGGTGGAGCGGATTCAGAACCGGTACACTTTTCCCGAGACCGTCTCGGTGGTGGACGGCGGGGTCCTGGGCCTGAACCTCCTGGGGGTGATCAGCGAGGCCGATCACCTTATCGCGGTGGACGCCATCCGGTACGGCGGCGCCCCCGGCGACCTCCACCGGCTGGCCGGAGACCAGATCCCGGAACGGATTCGGGCTAAAAACTCCCTTCACCAGATCGATTTCCTCGAGGCTCTCGCCTTATGCGGAGCCCTGGATCAGGCACCAGAAACGGTGATCGTCGGGGTGGAACCCGAAGACATGGAGACCTTAAACGTGGGCCTCACCGCGACGGCCGAAGCCCGGATCGACCCGGTAATCGGGATGGTCCTGGCGGAGCTCGACCGGCTGGGGGTAACTTATAGCGAGAAAGGAGCGGATGACCATGTGTCTGGCGATCCCGTCGAAGATCGTGGAGATTGACGACAGCGGCCTGGGCACCGTCGATGTGGACGGGGTCCGGCGGCAGGCCAGTCTTCTTCTCATTGAATCCCCGGCGGTGGGGGATTACGTCATCGTCCATGCCGGGTTTGCCATTCAGAAAATCGACGAGGCCGCGGCCGAGGAATCCCTCGCCCTGCTCCGGGAAGCGGCGGCCCTGATGGACGGGGGAGAGAGTGACTGACGAGAACGGTCTTGTTGATGATCGTGTTTATATGGTCGATTTTAT
>CAZWGY010000482.1:0-3773 GCA_964633575.1 uncultured Desulfobacteraceae bacterium | reverse complement strand
CAAAACACCCTCACTCTACTATCCCCGCCGCGTGATCGTATATGGGGTAAACTATTCATTTGAGGCGCCAAGAGGGTGTAGATCCGGCGGATGCCGACGTGTTAAGGTTCCGTTAGAATTTAGTTAATTCCACCACCAGACCGTTGAATTGTTGCCCCCCTGATGATAAACGGAGGTGACATCGAAAGCGTCGAGCCCGACAACCCAAACTTTTGGAGCATCATGACACCTCAGCCCAAAATTTTCCACCGGTTCAGCATCTCCCGGATTACCTCGTTTTACAGCGCCTTGGTCACCCTGTTGATTCTCGGTGTCGCCTGCTTCGTCTTTTACCGCCATGAGTCGGCCCTCGTGGCATCGGTCATCGACGCTTACATGGCCAAGGCCGAGGCGATCATCGATGCTCAGAGCCGGGAAAAGCGAGCGGTCTTCGGAGAGATGCTCGAGGCCGAAACCCGGATCGCCGGAGGGATGTCCGCCTCGTTCCTCTACAACCTGGACAAGCTGGGGTTGATAACGACCCTGGAACCCCTGATGGAGATGCCTCAGATTCTGGCCATCGAGGCGAGGGATGATACCGGCTCGCCGTTTTGTGCCCTCTGGAAAGCCCCGGCGGTCTCGACCGGCGAGGCGATTCCCGAGGGGTTGCGGCCCGATGACCGGCTATCCTACGGGACCGATGTCGATTACCGGGGGGCCCCCATGGGAACCGTCCGGATCTATTACACCGATGCCCAGTTCGTCGAGCAGGTCCGGCGGGACAAGGCGGAGACCACCGCCGAAATCACGGCGTTCAGGGAGCGGATCGGAAAGCGGATTCGGGGGGCCCTGATGAATCAGCTCGGGGCGGTGGGGGTCATTGTCGGGATACTGGTGGCCACCAATCTCCTCTGCCTCCGGATCACCGCCATCCGGCCGCTCAAGCGGATCATGGCCAAGCTCCGAACACAAGCCTACGCTCTCCAGAAGGCCGGTCTGAAGATGGCTGACCGGAGCCAGGTGCTGGCCGACAGCGCCGCCCGGCAGGCGGCTTCCGTCCAGGAGACCTCTTCGGCGTTGGAGGAGATCGCCGCATCCAGCAGGCAGACCTCCCAACTGACCCGGGGCACCGAAACCCTGATGCGGGAAAACCTCGATAAATCAGCCCAGTCGCTCAAGTTCCTGGTGGCCCTGTCGAAGCAGATGGCCCGGATCGAAACCGACAGCCAGCAGATGGAACGGATCATGACCAGCGTCGATGAGATCGCCTTCCAGACCAATCTCCTCGCCCTGAACGCCGCCGTGGAAGCGGCTCGAGCCGGGGAAGCGGGCCACGGCTTTTCCGTGGTGGCCGATGAGGTCAGGCGTCTGGCCGGCCGCGCTGGAGAAGCGTCCAGGGAGACCCAGACACTCCTGAACCATACAATTCAAAAGGTGGAAGCGGCGGCCCGGTCCATTGACCGGATGAGCGATCATTTCGAGGGAATCGTGGAGTCGGCCACGACCATCGGGGAAAAGACCGACGCCATCACCCAGGCCAGCCGCGAACAGTCCAAAGTCATCGACAACATCAACGCCGCCGCCGGCGAAATGGACCAGATGACCCAGCAGGTGGCCGCCGTCGCCGACGAGTCGGCCGGCGCCGCTGATGCCTTAAACCATCAGGTCCTGGCCATCAACGCCGTTGTGGAGGAGCTGGCCGCCATTGTCCGGGGGAAGCGGAAGGACGGCAAATCTGGAACGCCCCTCTGGTCCAGGGCATTCTCGACCGCTCCGAAGCCGATCCCCGCCATTGCCCTGCCGAAAGGAGACAGCAAATGAGCCGATTTCCATGGATAATCGCCCTGACCGCGATCTTGGTGGCCCTTAGCCCGGCCGCCGGGCTTGCCGACACCATCACCCTCCGCGCCGACGAGTGGTGCCCTTACAACTGCGAGCCCGGCTCGGACAAGCCGGGCTATATGGTCGAGATCGCCCGGGCTGTCTTCGAGCCCATGGGCCACATCGTTGACTATGATCTGACCAACTGGTCCCGGTCGATCATGCAGGTTCGCCGGGGACGGATCGACGGGATCATCGGGGCGATGAAATCGGAAGCCCCCGACCTGGTTTTCCCCGACATCGAGACCGGGTTTGCCGGGGCCGCCTTTTTCGTCCGCAAGGGCTTCGCCTGGCGATACACCGGGATCAACTCTTTGGAAAAGGTCGCCCTGGCCGTGATCCAGGACTACGGATACGGGAAGATCGACAGCTATCTCGAAACTCACCGGGGAACCCCGAAGGTGATTACCACCGTCGGGGAAGACGCCCTGGCGATCAACATCAGACTCCTGTTGAAAGGCCGGGTGGACGCGGTCCTGGAAAACGAGGCGGTTTTCCGGAACACGGCGACCGACATGGGGGTGCTGGCCGAGATCGACCACGCCGGCGATGACGGCGAGACCGGCGAAAACAATTTTGTCTATATCGTCTTTTCCCCAAAGAATCCGCAATCCGCCGCCTATGCAAAGGCGCTGGGGGAAGGGATGCGGACGCTCCGGACCTCGGGCAGGCTCGCCGAGATCCTGGCCCGCTATGGGCTGTCGGACTGGCGGTAGGGCTGTGGGATAGGTGATGGGTTATAAGGTCATAGGTAATGGGTGAGAGGTGAGAGGTGAGAGGTGATAGGTTATAGGTTATCGCTATCGAAATCGAAATCGGGATCGGGATCGGGATCGGGATCGAAATCGTTGGCGAGGGCGGGCACGGGGCCTGCCGGGTCCCGTTTCCGAGCCGCGACCGTCAGGGAGCGATCGAAAAACCGCAAATCGCGCCAAAACCGGGGCAATCCCATAGCCCATAGCCCATAGCCCATAACCCATAACCTAATTTTCAGTGCAGTCACGGGGGCCCGACCCTACGGGTGGTTATTTGTTTTGATTGTAGTTGCCCTGCACTCAGTCCTCATTACTCAGTCCTCAGTCCTCAGTCCTCAGCACTCAGCACTCAGTCCTCATCCCTCGATCCCGTGGCGTTCCAGGTTGGTCCCCATGGCCCGGTAGAGATCGGCCAGGCCGATGTGACAGTCAACCACCGCCGTGACCTTCCGGATGCCGGCGGCCACCACGTCGGACTGGTACCGCAGAATCCGGAAGGTGTTGGAGAGCCCTCGCTGGAGTCGCTTCATCTCGTGGTCCAGGGTTGATCGCGCCAGGGCTTCGAACTCCCCGGCCACCCGGACCCGCTCGAGGCTCCGCCGGGTCGCCACCAGAGCGTTTTTGACCTCGGTTTCGATGGCGCCTTCCATCCGGCTGATCCGGTGGACCAATTGCTGCTTTTCCATCCGGGATCGCTGGTGGCGGGCTTCGGCGGCCCGGTTGCCCAGAGGATAGGTCAGCCGGAGGTCCACGGACCAGCCGTACCCGTCGCCTTCGGCCATCCGGGTCATGGCGTCGCCGTAATCACCGGAGAGGCCGCTGGTCTGGGGCGGGCCGAAGAGCCGGACCGGCCGGTCGTCGCCGGAGAGGCCGTTTGCGGACAGGGTTCCCACCAGGTCCAGCCGGGGGAGCCGACCGTTTTTCAAAACGGCCAGGCGGATGTCGAGGGCCTCGGCCTCGGCTTTCATGGCCTTGAGATCGGGTCGGGATGACAGGGCCACCCCGAGGGCCCCGCCCAGGTCCGGAAACCGCCGTTCCGGATCGGGAATCGGCGCGGCCGAGAGGGACTCGTTGTAGAGCGGATGGCCCCGGCGGATCTCGATGAGGTCCTTGAGCCGGTTGGAGGCGACTTCCACCGCCTGCCGGGCCTTGATGACC
>CAZWGY010000481.1:0-3773 GCA_964633575.1 uncultured Desulfobacteraceae bacterium | reverse complement strand
CAAAGAGGAACCATGGGAATCAGTGTACGGGACATCGAGCATGTATTTGAGCGGCTGCGGACGGGGGTGGTGCCGGAGCGGGGGTTGGAGACCTTTGCCGTGGGGATCGAGAAACCCCGGGCGGAAATCCATCGCCAACTGACCCTGGCCGAAGACGGCGAGGGCGTCTTCAAGTTTCTCCGGGGCGGTTACGGGTGCGGCAAGACCTTCCTGTCCCGGCTCGCCCTTTTGGACGCCCGGGACCGGGGCTTTGCCACCAGCTTCGTGGTGGTCTCGGACAACGACCTCCATTTCCACAAGTTCGACGACGTTTACCGGAAGGTGGTTCAGGAGCTGGGCACGGCGGCCTGTCCCCGGGGCGCTCTGGGCGACATCCTGGACCGGTGGATCGCCAATGTGGAGGAGGGGTTGATCGCGGCCGGGGCCGACGAGGAGGCGCCGGACTTCGACGACCAGGTTCAGGCCCGGATGGCGGAGAACCTGAGCGCGCTTACCCGGGGGAGCGCGCCCGAGGACATGGGCCGGGTGCTCCGGGCGATCTTTGCGCTCAAGCAGGCCGGGCGGGTGGCCGACGCCGCCTCGCTGATCTCCTGGCTGTCGGCCAGCGAGAACGTGGCCGCCGGGGCCAAGAAAGCGGCCGAGATCAAGGGGGACATCACCAGCCGGGACGCCATGGACTATCTCCGGGGGATCGTCGAGATCGTCAAGGCGGCCGGGTACAAGGGGCTGGTGATCCTCATCGACGAGACCGAGACCATCCTTCGGATGCGGCGGGATGTCCGGGGCCGGAGCCTCAACGGCATCCGCCAGATCATCGACGCGGCCAACGGCTACCGGGGGCTCCTCTGGATTTTCACCGGGACGCCGGAGTTTTTCGACACCAAACGGGGCGTGGCCGGGCTGGCCCCTCTCCACGACCGAATCCGGTTTATGTCCCACGGCCCGTATGTCAGCCTCCGTCAGCCTCAACTGGCCCTGGCCCCCTTTGACCGGGAGCGGCTCACGGAGGTGGCCCTGAAGCTCCGGGAGCTCTACCCGGCCGAGGACCGGGCCGGGTTCAACGAAAAGATCACCCTGCCCTACATCGACCGGCTCATCGACAAGGTAACCGAGGGGTTCGCGGGGGACGTGGGGGTGATTCCCCGGCAATTTCTCCGACACCTGATCAACATCATGGACCTGGCCGCCGAAAACCCGGATTTCGACCCGATGGCGGCCGAGGGGTTTTCACCCCCGACGCCCACCGAGGAGGAGCAGCGCATCGTGGTCGGCCGGGGGACCTACGACGCGGAGCCCGAAGACGAGGAAGGCTATGAGCCGGTGGAATTTTAGGGTGAGCGGGGATTTCAATCGCGGGCTTCCAGCCCGCCAGGCGGCCGAGACGCCCGCGCTCCCGGGGATTGTAAGCCGCTGGGGCACAGCGGCGTCGCCTGGGATTAAAATCCCAGGCTGATCCTAATAAAACGCGCTAAAGCGCGTTGGAAAAGGATGGGGCTTTGGGGCAAAAAACACAAAACCGGTTCATCGGCGCGCTGAAAGCGTGGTCAACCGGCTTCAGCCGGTTTGATAAACGTCAGCCTGGGAATTTATTCCCAGGCGGGGGCTGATCCATGACCACCTTTTCCCGATTTCCGCCGCGATTGCAGGAGGCCATCGTTTCCCGGCTGGGGTGGACCGGGCTGCGGCCGGTCCAGGAGTTGGCCGGCGCGGCGATCCTCGACGGCAACCACGCCCTGGTCCTGGCGCCCACGGCCGGGGGGAAGACCGAGGCGGCCGTGTTTCCCCTGCTCGCCCGGATGATGGACGCCCCCGGCGAGGGGCTCCGGATGCTCTACATCGCCCCGCTCAAAGCCCTGCTCAACAACCAGCATGACCGGCTGGGGGAGTACACCGGGATGGTGGGGCTCCGGCGGTTTGTCTGGCACGGCGACGTCAAGCCCGGCCGGAAGGAGGCTTTCAAGCGGGACCCGGCCGACCTCCTCATGACCACCCCGGAGTCCCTCGAGGTGATGCTCCTATCGGCCCGAGTCCCCCATGCCCGGCTGTTTTCGGCTCTCCGGTACGTGGTTATCGACGAGATCCACGCCTTTGCCGGCACGGACCGGGGAGCCCATCTCATGTCGGTTCTGGAGCGGGTCGGTCGGCATTCGGCCGATGACATCCAGCGGGTCGGCCTGAGCGCCACGGTGGGGAACCCGGCCGAGATCCTCGACTGGATGATGGGCGGATCGACGGGACCCGGCGTGGTGATCGATCCGCCCCGGGAGCCGACCCCCAGGGATATCCGGATTCACCTCCACGAGTCGATCCGGTCGATGGCCGAGCGGGCCGCCGGCCTCGCCCGGGGCCGGAAGAGCCTCTTTTTCTGCCAGAGCCGTCGGCTCACTGAAACCGTGGCCGACCGGATGCGCCACCGGGGCGTGGAGGTCCACGTCCATCACAGCTCGGTTTCCGCCGAGGAGCGGGCCGCGGCCGAGGAGCGGTTCAGCGGCGGGACCAACACGGCCATCGTCTGCACATCGACCCTGGAGCTGGGCATCGACGTGGGGGACCTCGACCGGGTGCTCCAGGCCAACGCGCCGGCCACCGTTTCGGCCTTTCTCCAGCGGCTGGGCCGGACCGGGCGCCGGGCCGGACAGCGGGCCAACACCACCTTTTTCTGCGAGGACCCCGAGACCCTCATCCAGGCCATCGCCATCGTGGAGCTGGCCAGGGAGCATTGGGTCGAGCCGGTCCCCCGAAACGACCGCTGCTGGCCGGTGCTGGTTCATCAGCTCTTTGCCCTGGCCCTCGAATTTGGCGCCATCCGCCCGGACCATTGCTGGGAGCTCCTCTCGACGGTCCCCGACTTTTCCGGGATCACGGCCGACGAATTCGAGTCGGTGGTGGCCCATCTGGTCGCCCACGACTACCTCTATTCGACCGGCGGCCGGCTCTGCCTGGGCGACGCGGCCGAGCGGATCTACGGCCGGAAAAATTTTCTGGCGCTCTACGCGGTCTTTACCAGCCCTCAACTCTACACCATCAAGACCGAGGCCGGCTACGTCCTGGGGACCCTCGAGCAGGATTTCGTGGACAAGCTGGTGGAGGAGATGAGCTCGTTTCTGTTGAGCGGCCGGGCCTGGACCGTGGTCCACATCAACCACGTTGACCGGACGGTCCGGGTCAAAAAGGCGCCTCGGGGCCGGGAGCCGAGCTGGGGCGGGATCATACCCCAGATCCTCGGCTTTGAAATCTGCCGGAAGGTCCAGGCGATCCTCTCGACCGACGACCCGATCCCCTACATCGACGCTCCCGCCCGGACCCACCTGGCGGCCCTCCGGGAGGACCTCGGCCCACTCCTCCAGGGACCCGGCCCATGGATTCAGATCGAGCCGGACCGGGCCCTCTGGTGGACCTTTGCCGGGGGCCGGATCAACCAGACCCTTCGGTACGGCCTCGAGCTCCAGCTCGACGCCAAAATCGTCGCCGACAACTTCCGGGTTAAAATCGAGGGGACCGGCGTCGTCTCGGAAGCCCTGCCGGCGCTTATCCACAAGATGGCCCGGCCGGACTTCTGGTCCGACCCGGACCACTGGCGGCGGATTCTCGACGCGCTCCCCGACTACCGCCTGAGCAAGTTTCAGCCGGCGCTCCCGGACCGGTACGCGGCGGAGATGGTGGGACGGTATCTGCTGGATGTGGACGGGGTGGTCCGGGTCTTGAGTGGATAGTCGATTCGGGGGAGCGCGGCGGCCGGCATTGCATCGCCTGGGATTAAAACCCCAGGCTGA
>CAZWGY010000480.1:0-3774 GCA_964633575.1 uncultured Desulfobacteraceae bacterium | reverse complement strand
TTGAAAATGCACCAGACGGCCCAGAGTCCGTCCCGCCAGCCGATTTTTTTGCCTTCCGAATAGCCCCGGGGGATATACGGTACCGAGACCTCAGTCAGTCGAAACCCGTCCCTGACCCGTCGGGCCGCATAAGCGGTGAGCTCCGGCTCCACGCCGAAACGGTCCTCCTCGATGACGACCCCGTCCAGCGCCTCTTTCGAAAAGATTTTATAACAGGTCTCCATGTCGGTGAGACGAAGGCCGCTGAAAAGATTGGACAATTCGGTGAGAAACCGGTTGGCCAGATAATGAACGGAGAACGAAAACGGCGTGTTCTGGAATCGGGAACCATAGACCATATCGGCCCGGCCAGTGATAATGGGCCGGATCAGGTCCGGGAGGGATCGGGGAAGGTTCAGCTCGAGGTCCGCGTCCTGAGCCATGATGATATCCCCGCCGGCCTGAGCAAAGCCGGTCCGGAGAGCCGCCCCCTTGCCCCGGTTGGTCTCGTGAAAGAGGACCCGGACATCAGGGGCCGCAAGGGCCTGGAGAAGCTCCCGGGTGCCGTCGGTGGATGCATCGTCCACGACGATGATCTCCGTGGACACTGATTGGATGGACCGAACCTGGCGGATCAGATCCAAAATGGTCCCCTTTTCATTGTAGGCCGGAATGATGATGCTGATCCGCATGTCGGTCTCCTTTGGCAGGTTTCGCCGCTTAGAGATAATATCGGGTGATGACGGCGCCGATCGCATAAACGAGGATGATGGACGGCACGGCCGCCGACACGATCCCCAACGTATCGCGGCTGATCCGTCCGGCGAGGCGCCGGTTGTGGAACAATGCGCAGATCACCGGGGCGGCGGGGATGAAATACCGGCCCTGGGCCTGCCCGATGCTTTCGCTGGTGATCCGGGTCCAGATGAAATACTGGCTGGTGATGATCAGAAAGACGCAGGCCCCGACAACCACCAGGAGCAACAGCCGGACCAACGGGGTCAGTCCGATCATGGGCGGGCCGTCCACCAGACTGACCACGACCAGGACGGTGAGATAGACGGCGACCACGGCCACCGACAGCTCGATATTGAGCCATCCCAGCATCCCCACGAAGGAGTGAAGATAAAACGGGAGATAAGTGGTCAGGTTGTTAACCACCCGCTCCAGGTAGCCGAAGGGGTGGGAGAGGATAAAGAGCTTGGCCATGGGAAAGGGCATCCCCCCTCGGAGATGAGTGACCGTCAATTGGCCGGCCACCGTTCCCCAGGCCAGAAAGAGGGCGGCGGAAAAGGCCACCATGGCCCCGCCGATGGTCAGATGCCGCCGCCATCCGCCCATCCGGCGGGCGGGGATTAAAAAAACGAGCAGGGTGAGGGGGAAATAGACGCTTTTGGACAGGGAGACCAGTGCGGCCAGTCCGGTCAAGCCGACCATCGCCCGGGTGGAGACCGATTCGCCCGGCCCCCAGGCGAGTCGGAGAAACCCGGCAAACAGAAGAAAAGAGAGGCTGATGGCCAATGCGTCCGGCGACAGTGAGGCGAGCTGGTGTACGGTCATGGGCATGAGCGCCAACAGTGTCAGGACGTTTTGATAGGCCGGGGTGATCCGGATGGCCAGGGCGATGATCAGGGTGGCCGCCAGGAGATTGGCCCAGCGGCCGAGATAGGTCAGAACCACCGGCGGAGCCCCCGCCCACTTGCCCACGGTGATCGCGCCGGCGGCGGGAAGATAGGGCAGGGGATTGTACAACCCGGAGCCTGAAAAGACCACAAACGAGCGTTGGTCCGGGTCAAGGGGAATCTCCAGGGCCTCCCGAATATGAGCGGCGATGCGTTTGTTCTCCGGGTGGGCGTAGATATCATGGCGGATCAGGCGCTCGGTCCGGACCAGGCTGTCCGGGATCGGGCCGCCTAGCCGGTTTCCTTCCCGGACGGCGATCCAGTCGCCCTGGGTGATCTGGTAGGTCCGGAAGAAATGCTGGGGCTCATCAGCCACCTCCAACGGAGGCATGGCCAGGGAAAAGGCCAGGCCGAACAGAAGCCCGAGGATTGCATAACGGATCGACGGCCGGGCGAGGGCGGCAAGGCATCCGGGGTTCCGGCTCATGGCCGATGGTCTCCTTCCGGAAAGCCATCTTCCCGCCGCTCGACGGAAAACCGCAAGGCCCGGCGGATAAAGGGCTGCCACCGGGACCAGTCAACCTTGTAATATGGATAGAGACGGGTGATCCATCCCGTCCGGCCGTCCAGCTCGATCCGGTACGCTCCATCCCGATAATCGAGTAAGGTCACCCGGGGAAGATCGTCCACGAAGATGTCAAAAGCCCGGTCCCGGGCATATCCTCCGTTTTCAAAGACCGGGGTCTCGTGGGCCTGGATGGCATCCATCCGGACCCCGCAGGCGGCAGCGGCGAGAGTGAGGGTCAGAAGCCAGCTCCACCCGGCACTGCTTCGGGCTATCCGTAATGATCCGGGAGAAAGGCCGCCCCGGCGGACGGATCGCATGGGCTCAGGCCCCGATCAGGGTTCGGATGGTCCGGGAGGTGTACTCCCCGGTGTCCGCCAGCCCGTCCACGGGCAGGAAGACATCGGCGTTCCGGGAAAAAAGGCAGGTGGCCGAAGCCGGAAAATCCTCGTCCGCACGGTAGAAGATGTAGAGGAGATGGATCTTGGGCAGCGGCCGGACCCGAAAGGCAAGGTCGCCGCCCATCGCCGGGGGCGCCTCCCCGCCGTCAAGGGCCGCGACGATCTCGGCTTTCCGATTAAAAATGGTCTCCACGTGGGGAACCAGGATCGATTCGGCGTGGGATGCAAAGGCGCCCACGTAGGGAAAGGCGTTCGGGATCTCCTTGAATGCCTTGTAAGGCGTCAGGACGGGTTCCATCGGCTGGGCGTGGAGGGCGTAAAGAGAGATGAGAATCCCCAGAACACCGGTTTCGAGCCGGTCCCCGAGCTGGATTCCGTCGGGGGAAATCCGGCAGGGGGCCCCGAAGGCGGTGAAGACGAAGTCGGCGTCTCCCTCCAACCGGGCCCCCATGGCTTCGGCGGCGCCCTCCCGTCGCTCCTCGTAAAACCGGCTCAGGTTCTCCCGGACGATGGCCGCGTAATTGTTTTCCATAATCTCCTCGCGTTTCTGGATCATCCGCCCGGCGGCGGCATACGTCACCATAGTGGGTAACCCATCCGGGACGGATCTTCAAGGATGATTTCAGTTTATCACATCAGTTGGAATATACCTTCATCCCTTTTTACCCATTGAATCTCACTTTCCTCACGCAGCGATCCTTTCGGAAGATCAGAATATAGGGCTGGAGGTTGGGAATCGCCCGGACCGTCTCACTGCTCAAATACTTTTCCATTTCCGCTTTTGCCTCGCGCTCCAGTGTATCCAGACGTTTGTTGTTGGCTCCGGCTTTGGCGTATTTCAGCTCCAGGAGGTAATGGGCTGAACGTTCCGGCTCGAACACCGCCCGCAGATAGATGTCCGCATAGCCGTCCGCCCCGACTTCATACTCGCCGTGCGGAATGTAGAGATCCACATCCGACAAGAGACTCATCATCACCACTTTGATGTACTTCTCTTCAAACCGCTGATAATCCCGGTTTGATAAACCTTTGAGCAGTTGTTCAGTCAATCCGATAAGATGGTCCGGGCTCCCGTCGATCAATTGATCTATCATCTCCATTTTCGCATGGCTGCTGATTCGCACCTCGCTTCGCGTCATCAACCGTCGTTCCATCAGGACCCTGACACTCTTTCCCAAAAAATAGACATCCAGAGCGAGACCCGTCA
>CAZWGY010000479.1:0-3786 GCA_964633575.1 uncultured Desulfobacteraceae bacterium | reverse complement strand
CATAAATTCAAAAACTTTCCGAAAACACGCATCCATCGGGTCAAAGGGATAAAACTGTTGATTCTCCCACTATATGACCAATTTTTTCTCATGTTATCTGGCCATGAAAAAGGCCCGGACGAACCGGGCCTTTTAAAGCGTAGACGAACAGCCGTCTACCGCACCGGGGTATCCCTGGGCGCTGGAGTCCCCTCGCTGGCGCTTACGTTTCCCCCGGGTTTTCCAAACACTCGCAATGAATGACCGTCTGAGCTGTGACCACCTTCTCTTGGCGGACGTAAGCCTCCTCCAGCAGCAGAGTGGCCCGGTTCATGATCTCCCGACGGTTGCCGTGGCAGCCCGCGGCGATCATTTCGAGAGCATCATCGTCGAACAGGCCGGGTGGAGCCTTGGCCTGGCGCAACCGATGGGCGATGAAGTCAGCGGTCTCGGCCTCGGTCAACGGCCCAAGGGAAAAGACCCCGGTCAGCCGGCCTCGAACCGGGGCCATCACGTTGAGCCCGAGCTGCTGGCGCAGCAGGCCGTCGCCGATCAGCACCAGGGACGCCGCCACCGTATGCCGCTCCGGACAGGTCAACAGGGAGCACAGATCCATCAGCGACTCCCGCTCGGCCAGATGGGCGTCATCCAGGATGAGGACCGGAAAGCCCCCCGTGCCACCGGTCCCCGGCTGGAGAACCTGCTCCTGGATCCGGAGCAGAAGCGGCACCGAACGGCCTCGGGGATCCACGCCGATGCGATGGGCCACGGCCCTGAGGAGACCGGCGCGATTGAGCCCACCATAGTGGATCCAGATCGGCCGGTAATGCCGCGGGTCGAGCTGGGCGGCCAGGTGGCGGACCAGGGTCGATTTCCCGGTCCCGGATGGGCCGCACAGCCCCAGGCTCTTTCCATACAACAGCATGGAGCGGAGGCTCGCCAGAAGGCGTTCATCCCCGTCCGACACCCAGGGCGCGGACATTGCCTGGGTGTCGGCAAAGGGATGACGCCCCCAGCCGAAGTGCTCCGCCAGGGTGGGGAGATGAGAGGGATTCATGATTCACCTCCCCGAGGGTGATCGAACCGGTGGGCGTTGGCCACGGGATCGAGTGGGATGGCGCGGCTCATGTCGTCGCCGTAATAAACCGCGTCCAGATCCCAGGGCACAAAGTAGGCGGTGACCCGGGACCCCGGAAGGCAGCCCGGGACCTCAAAGATCCGCGTTCGCAGGCGGATGGTGCCGTCCTTGTAGACCCGGCACCGACGCTCCATCCGGAACAGGTCTTCGATCCGGGCCACCTCAGGCAGGTGCCGGCAGGCGCTGCCCGACTGGAGACGCTGCTGGAGCGGGCTCCGGGTCAGGACGCTGTGACGGGTCTTGTGATACCGGGCCAGCCACCGGGTAAACCCGTCGTTGAGGTCCGCCAGGGTCTTGTACGGCCCGTCAGCCAGGAACCGGTCCCTCACGGTCCGGAAGAACCGCTCCAGCTTGCCCCGGCCCTGGGGGCGATAGGGCCGGGTGTGGAGGAGGTCGATCCCCAGTCGGGCGCAGACCACCTTGAGATGCCGGCTGGAATAACAGGGCCCGTTGTCGGTGTAGAAGCGTTCGGGGAGACCGAAGGGGGCCACCGCCCGCTGGAGATCGGCGATCATCACCTCCACCGACTCCCGGGGGTCAAACCGGCCGGCCACGACGTACCGGGAGCAGTCGTCCAGGATCACGTGGAGCCGGGCTTTTTTCCGGGTTTTGCCGACCCGGACCCGAGGCCCGTGCATGAAATCGGCCATCCAGAGCTGGCCGAACCGGTCGAATTGGAAGGTCCGGAAGGACTCGACCCCCGGTTGGGTCGAGCCCCGCTGAAGGCCCTGGGCCCTGGCGAACCGATAGAGGGTGGATCGGCTCGGGGTCCGGCCATCCCACGTGCCGTTGGCGATCATGGCCTCCAGCAGGCGGATCAGGGTCCATCTCGGATGGTCCCGCCGGAGCTCGACCATGGCGTCGTGGATCGCCTCGGGAACGGCAAAGGAGCCGCTGTCGGACCGGGGCTTGTCGGCCAATCCGGCGAGTCCGGCGACCCGGTAGCGGTAGAGCCATTTCCGGAGGGTCTCCGCCGACAGGGAGATGGCCTCGCCGTCCGGACCGATGTATCGGTGTTCGGCCAGGGTCTTGAGGACCTGGGCCTGGGTCAGCCCGTTTGCATCGCGATGCAATAGGGGACTGATGGCCCCGTAGCGCCACAGGGCCTTGTCGGGTTTGGAAGAATCGATCGGGGTGCTCATGGTTGACGCCTCCTTTCGTCAAAGTTCCCCGACCTATATCAAACCCCTGAATTATTTAAAGGGTTAAAGGATGTTGGCGATCTTGCGCCGATATCCATCAGGGAAAAAAGCCCAGGATATCATGCGGGTGAACAGGGGCCAGAATCGCCTTGGGTTGAGACAGGGCGATGGCATCCAGGGGGCGATCTGAGACTCCCGGTCCATCCAGTCGCTGAATTTCCTGGCAAACCTGATGACTCGGCGAACCGTTGACCGCCTGACCCTGAGGATTTCGGCGATGTTGGAGATGGTTTCTCCGGCGTCGGCCAGTTGGATCAGGACCAGCAGGGAGCAGAGGGTGTACCGGATGTACGGGAGAAACGGGTGAGGCAGGACCGAGAAGGTTTGGCGGGAGCAGGACTCTCGCTTGCAAAAATAGCGTTGGATGGGAACGAGATCGTAAGTACCGGGGCGGTAGCGGTAGTAGAAGCCCCATTTAATGTGCTCGTTTTGGGGGGAGTTACATTCGGGGCAGGTGATGCGGTCTTCCGCGTAGATCTCCGAGATGCCTTTGAAGGTTGCCGTAAGAAGTTCTGCTGAGGGGTCCATGGTGGATCTCCAGAGCTTTGGGTTACACATTGAGCAGTATACCATATTTTAATCCATCCCGGCAGGGGGACTGGATCAGTATACCATATTGTCCCCCCCTTTTATCCCCCCCAAAGGCGGGGAGAAGGATAAATTGGCATGGGCGGTTCCGGCTGATTATGACCAAGAGGCATTTTCCCGAGATGAGGTACCACAGATTAGCCGGGGGTGGTCGAGTAGCGTGAGAAAAAAGAGGCTTTTTGAGGTGGAATAGAGGGGGATTTAACAAAAACAAATAGTTTACAGGGCAGATATAGATAAAACGTCCGGTTGGAGAATCCATCTTCAGCATATTGACGGCATACTGTATCTGAGAGATATAATCGAAGGTCAGAAACATGACGATGTTGTCAAAGTTATCAAAAAGAAAAAAATAAGGTATAAATAATAATGGCTTAACCCATACAGATTGAGCTGACCTGCCTGCCAAAAAGTGTCTATTCACGAGCGGACTCCAACAGCCGGGTCAGTCTCAATCTATTGTTCAAGAAGCCCGGCACTGATTTCATCGACAGCTTTTCGGTTTACTATGGGGATTGGTTAAAGGAGGAAGGGTGAAAGGTACCGGATTTCCGTTGTCGATGGCATGGGGAAAGCGGTTTTAGTGGCCAAATGTCATAGAATCTCCCCGAGGATCATGATAAGATCGTCATCTTTTCATGCCTTCAGGTAGAAATTAACACAGCTTGGACATAGCATTTCTTTCTGATTCCTTGCTGTCCAGCATCTGACCCCGCACATCGCTCTTTGAAAATCCGGGAATGCTAACCGGTATCCCGAACGGGCGGCATCTCATGCGGCAGCACTGACCGGAGATATTTAAGCTTGCCGCCACAGGACGGGCAATACAGCGGCTCGACGGGAGCTTTTTCGGCTTCCGGAGTGATGATTTCAAAGCCA
>CAZWGY010000478.1:0-3788 GCA_964633575.1 uncultured Desulfobacteraceae bacterium | reverse complement strand
AACAAAACCTCGGAGGTCTTTCCCAAACAAAACCTCGGAGGTCTTTTTCCGATCATTGGTCATAAGGAATCTTAGGTTGAAAAATCAAGTGATTTCTAGTTTAATGCCTCAAACGCCGAAGATGGCGTCAACTTAACACAAGAGCGGACAACACGGCCGGACATGGAAAACGACGACAGAAAGTACGCCCGCGGACGCGAGGAGATGGTTCGGAAACAGATCGAGGCCCGGGGGATCACCGACCCGAAGGTTTTGGCGGCCCTGCGCGCGGTACCCCGCCACCGGTTTGTCAGCGAGGCCCTCATGGACCAGGCTTACGGCGATTTTCCCCTGCCCATCGGCGAGGGCCAGACCATCTCCCAACCTTACATCGTCGCGGAAATGACCCAGGCCCTCCAGATCGACGGCGAGGCCCGGGTTCTGGAAATCGGCACCGGCTCCGGGTACCAGGCGGCGGTGCTGGCCGAAATCGCCCACCGGGTCTATACGATGGAACGAATCCACGCCATCCTCATTCGCGCCCGGAAGCTCTTCGACGAGCTTCATTACCACAACATCGTCACCCGTTACTCCGACGGAACGGTGGGCTGGAAGGACGAAAGTCCCTTTGACGCCATCATCGTTACCGCCGGTGCCCCCCGGATTCCCGGGAGCCTGGTCCGGCAACTGGCCGATGGGGGGCGGATGGTCATCCCGGTGGGGGACCAGTACTCCCAGGAGCTGATCAAGATCTACAAGGACGGCGGTGAGATCCGTCAATCGAACCTGGGAGGCTGCCGGTTTGTCCGGCTGGTGGGTGAAGAAGGGTGGAAGGAGAATTAGATGCGGGCTCGTCTCATCCTTTTTCTAAAGGGCATGGCCATGGGGGCGGCCGATTCGGTCCCCGGGGTATCGGGGGGGACTATCGCCTTTATTGCCGGAATCTACGAAACCCTTATCGGCGCCATCCGGTCATTTGACACGACCGCGCTGGCGCTTTTGCGGCGGGGGGAGTTCCGGGCCCTCTGGAATCATGTCAACGGGCCGTTTCTGGTGGTTCTCCTGGCGGGGATCGGGACGTCCATCCTGATCCTGTCCCGGCTGATCCTCGGCTGGCTGGCCGCTTACCCCGAGATGGTCTGGTCCTTTTTCTTCGGGCTGGTGGTGGCGTCGGCGGTTGTCATCGGCGGGCGGATTCCCCGGTGGACGGGTCCGGTGACGGCCGCCGGGATTTTCGGGATCGGTCTGGGCTATCTGATCACGGTCGCCAGCCCGGCGGCCACTCCGGAAACCGCGCTTTTCGTCTTCGGCTCCGGGATGATCGCCATCTGCGCCATGATTCTGCCGGGGATCTCGGGCAGCTTCATCCTCGTTTTGCTCTCCAAATACGAATACATCCTTTCCGCCGTCCGGGACTTCCGCCTTGGCACGATGGCCGTATTCGCGGCCGGGGCCGCCGTGGGGCTTCTCTCCTTTTCCCACCTGCTCCACTGGCTGTTGAAACGCTACCATGACCTGACGGTGGCCGCTCTCACCGGCCTGATGGTCGGGTCCCTCAATAAGGTCTGGCCCTGGAAGGACGTGGTGGCGACTTATGCCGGCAGTGGCGGCGATGCGGAACCGCTGGTCACCCGGAACGTCCTGCCCGGCACCTATCTGGAGGTCGTCGGCCGGGACCCCCATCTGGCCGCCGCCATTTTCCTGGCCGTCCTCGGATTTCTCCTCGTCTGGATACTGGAGCGGACCTCGGGCGGCCGATCATCGGAGCCCACCGAATCCGACTGAATCAGTCGTCCGCCCCGGCATCGGGCCGGGGTGACCGCTGCCGGAAAAGGCGGCCGTAATCGGTCCGGAGGGACCGGCCCAGCTCAGGGTCGATTCTTGCCCCGTGGAGCGAGGCGGCATCGGCGAGCTGATCGGCGCGGAGCCCCCGGGCCCGCCGGAGCCTGGTTCCCTGAAGGCCGGCGCGGAGGAGGACGGCGCCCGTCAGGTCGGCATCCTGGAGAATGGCATCCCGGAGATCGGCGCCGGTGAGATCCGCTCGACTCAGGTCGGCCCGCCAGAAGATGGCTTGAATGAGGTCGGCCCCCATGAGGTCGGCTCCCCGAAGGTCCGCCCCTTGCAGATCGGCTTCGGTGAGGCCCGCCCGGAAGAGATCGGCCCCGGGCAGCCGAGCCTCCCGGAGATCAGCCCCCGTAAGATCCGCCCGCTGGAGGTCGGCTCCGGTCAGGTCGGCTCCTCTCAAATCGGCACCGGTGAGATCGGCATCGGAAAGAATGGCGCCCCGTAAGTTGGCCCCGGTGAGGGTGGCCCCGGTCAGAGTGGCTCTGGTCAGGTCGGCGCCGGAGAGATTCGCCTCGGTGAGATTCGCCTCACGGAGGGTCGCCTCGATGAGGTCGGCCCGGCGGAGGTCCGCCTCGACCAGCGTGGCCCCGTCCAGAGTAGCCTGGTAGAGGTCCGCCTGGGACATGGATGCCCGCCACAGAACGGCGCCGGTCAAGTCGGCCTCGGTGAGATCCGCTGCTACGAGGTCGGCGTCGGAGAGCGCGGCGTGGCGGAGGTCAGCCCTGTACAGGTCGATCCCGACGTAAACGGGCTCGGGCCGTTTCCGCCGAATCCGGCGGGTCAGGCCCGCCCAGCAGGTCCGGGGCCAATCGAGAATCACCGGGTCATCCCCGATCAGCGTCCGCCGGACCCTTGCCCGCCCGTTTGGCCGCAATCCGCTCTCGAAGCCAATCAAGCCAGGGATCGAGCCCATCCCCGGTCCGGGCCGAAACCTCGAAGACCGGCATCCCCGGGTGGACCCCGTCGATGTGGTCCA
This sequence comes from uncultured Desulfobacteraceae bacterium, assembly GCA_964633575.1. GTDB lineage: Bacteria > Desulfobacterota > Desulfobacteria > Desulfobacterales > JAABSP01 > CAYNGG01. Next base: position 988 of record CAZWGY010000478.1, on the reverse strand, counting down.
GAACCGCATCCCGGTCGTAGTCGAGATGGGGCAGCAAGTCGATCTTGTTGAGCAGAGCCGCATCACAGACCCGAAACATCAGCGGGTATTTGGCCGGCTTGTCCTCACCCTCGGTGACCGACAGAACCACGGCCCGGGCATCCTCACCGATATCGAACTCGGCGGGGCAGACAAGGTTGCCCACATTTTCCACGATAAGCAGGTCGATCCCCGTAAGGTCGATGTCCCCGGCGGCCGTCGCGATGACGTGAGCCGCCAGATGACAGTCGCCGCCGAACTCGTCGGTATTGACCTGGACCACGGGAGCCCCGCTTTTCGACAGCCGGTCGGCGTCGTTGGAAGTGCAGATGTCGCCCACAATCACCCCGCTTTTCACCTCGGGGGCGATCCGCTCCAGGGTCCGCTCCAGAAGGGTCGTTTTTCCGGAGCCGGGCGAGCTCATCAAATTCAGAACAAAGACATCAGCGGCGGCAAACATTTGGCGGTTTTGCGCGGCCATCGTGTCATTGACGTCCAGAACCTTTCGAACAACTTTGATTTCCATTATGAGTTGCGTCCTTATTGTTTCGATTGGGGGGTTGATCCGGATGGGGCATCCTCGGGCGGATCGGCAATCTCGATGGAGACCACCGACAGCTCCTGGCCGGAGTGGAGCTCAATGGCACCGCTCCCGCAGGACGGGCATTTAAAAACCGGCCCGGTCACCGTCCAGAAATGGTCACACTCGGTACAGCCGGCGGTTACCGCCACCTCTTCGATGGCCAGCTCGGCGCCGGCCAGGGGAGTATCCGGCGTGATAACGCCAAAGCAGAACCGGAGACTCTTGGGAACCACCGCGGCCAGCTTGCCCACCTTGAGGTTGACCCGCTCTACTCTGACATCCGCCATCCCCGCCGGAATGGCGTCGATGGCGATTTGCATAACCTGCATGGCGATTCCCATTTCATGCACGGTGGAGCGTCTCCTTTGATAGGTGATAGGCTATAGG
>CAZWGY010000477.1:0-3797 GCA_964633575.1 uncultured Desulfobacteraceae bacterium | reverse complement strand
CGGCGCGGCCGGGGAGGCCGACCTTCCGGTCTGGGTGGAGGCCTGGGCTCCGGAAACCGGCGATTCCCAAGGCACGAGCCTGATGGTTCCCCGAGGCGTGGACCAGCACGTTGATTTTGAGATCGGCGGCCTCTCCCCCGGCCGGTACGAAATGCTCGCCTACCTGGCCGAGGGCTATGACGTGGCCGACGACGCGGGCAAGTCGCCGGTCCTCGTGGACCTCCGGGAGGCCACGGCCCGCCAGGACGTCTATCTGAAGCCCTACGAGGGCCGCGTCACCGGCAAGATCACTGGCCAGGGGGTGACCATCGACCTTAACCGGGTCGTGGTGGATGTCCGCCGGCCCTGGGATTACATCGAGCCCCAACGGGCCACCGTGTCCAACGGCGGGATCGACCCGGCCACCGGCGAATATGTCGTCTCCGGGCTGGGGACCGGCGACTACGTGGTCCGGGCCGGGATGTATCTGGAAACGGATGGCGACAAACAGGTCGATCCGGCCGTGGGCATCCGGGCGGAGCGGATCTCGGTAGAAAATGACGCGGACCGGCCCACGGTCCTCGACATCCCCCTGGGGCCGGGGTATTCCATCTCGGGCCGGGTCCGCCTGGCGGCCGGGGAAGACCACTGGCATGACTTCGGCGACGGTGAGGGCGGCGCTCCCGACGGCCGGAAAAACACCGACCCGCCCTATGACGAGACCATCACCGTCGCCGACCTGGACGGCGCGGCGGTCCAGGCCGTCCCCATGGAGGCCCTCCTCATGGGGGACGCCGAAGGCGACGTCCGCCAGGGGACCCTCACCGCCAAGGCTGGCGCGGCGGTTTACCGGATCGACGGGCTCGGACCCGGCGCCTACGTGGTCGTCCCTCCGCCCACCTCGCCCCGGATCGACGCCCTCACCGGGTCTGAATTCCCGGACCTGGCCTCCGAGGTGCTCTCGGGCTTGACCGACGACCGCCACTGGGCCGTGGCCTCCCGCCAGGTGGTCCTGACCGGGGAGTCGTCCATGACCGGCGTGGATTTCACCCTCGAACCGGGCCATACGGTGACCGTCACGGTGATCCTCCCCGAGGTCCAGACGGTGATCGACCCGGAGACCGACGCCTGGGAATTGACGGGCTACCTTTCCCTGGAGGCCCCGGGCGGGGAGGTCTCGGGCCAGGGCCGGCCGCTCTTTAAGGCCGACTTCGACGGCTCGGACCAATATACGGTCTCCTTTTCCCACGTGGCCGAGGGGGACCAGCTCCTCTATTTCTGGTCCGACCGATACGTCCCCGCCGCCATGCCGCTGACGGTCTCCCAGGATACGGCGGCGGAGGTGTCCGTCGAGGCGGGCGCCGGGCTCACCGGCCTTCTCGTGGACGCCGAAACCGGCGCTCCGGTGACCGCGGCCGACGGCGTGACCGTCTTTTGCGAGGCGCTTCCGTACGTGGATGGCTCCTACCGGGAGACCCGGGATGACGAGTGGTCGAGGAGCTACATCGAAAAGGAGGCCGACGACGGAACCGGCGCCTCGGCGCGCCAGACGCCGGGCCGGTTCCACCTGACCGCCCTGCCCTCCGGTCACACCTATCTGGTGGGGGTGACGGCGACCCACGGCCGGAAGACCGGTGGGGCAAAAAACTACGTCGGCCGGGTGATTTCCGGGGTGGATGTCCCCGACGGGGCCACCGGTGAGATCGATCTGGGGACCCTGGCCCTATCGCCGGGGACGACGGTCACCGGACGGCTCACCAATGCCGACGGGGAGCCGGTCCCCAACGTGACCGTCATCGCCTTTCCCACCGACCCCAACGACGGGACCGAAGATGTCTCGGGAACCTCGGACCGGGACGGCTACTACACCATCTACGGGATCGACCCGGAGATCGAGTACTATGACCTGATCGCGGCCCGCCGGCCGTGGCTCTTCGAGGACTGGGGCCGCAAGGTGGAATGGGGCGAGGAGCGGCGCTACAACCTCTCCCCCGCCCGGATCGATCCGGAGACCGGCCGGACGGCCGGGGCCGATGTGACCCTCACCCGAGCCACCGCCGGGATCTCGGGGACCGTCACTGTTCCGGAAAACGCCCGGTTCATGCTCCCCTTCGTCACCGACGACGGCACTGAATACCCGGCCACCTATGTCCTGCTCCGGAAAAAGGGCGTGGTTTACCGCGACATGCTCGAAGGAATCGAAGGATTCACCACCCCGGCCCCCGAAGGGGCCCGGACGGCCCAATATCAGATGGACCATGTCGCCCCCGGCACCTACCGGGTCGTCTTCATGAACTACGGCCTGCCCCGGGCCGCCGTGGACAACGTCCAGCTCGCCCCGGGCGAGCAAAAAGTGATCAACGCCACCTGGGACAACGACTTCTACCGGATTTACGGGACCCTGGCCCTGGACGACGGCGGCCGCCCGGCCGAAGCCGATGTCAGCGGTGTGGTCTGCGTGAACCTGGCCGACCGGTCAGTGATCTTCGGCCGGCTCCGCCAGGAAGCCGACCAGACCTACTCCGGCTACGAGGTGGCCGGCCTGCCGGCGGCCGACCCCCATCAACTGATTTTCTACCGGAACGCCGACATGGAAGGCGTCTCGGAGGTCTTTGCCGTGGGCGACCCGTTCACCACCGGCACGGCCGACCGCCGGTATGACGCCGTCATCACCCGGCGCCTCGCCCCGATCCTCTTTCTCCGGGCGATCCGGGATGAGGCATCGGCGGAAACGCTCCAAGTGACGATCTTTTCCACCAAATACCTCGCCGACGAGTCGGTCTCGGTGGTCGAGACCGCGCCCACCCTGGAGACGGCCGACGGGGCCATCTATCTCGAATCCGGGTCCGGAGTCCTGTCCGACGTCTCCTTGTCGCCGGACCGACGCCGGATCACGGCCCGCTACACCCCGTCAACCGGTGACGGCCGGGTGACCCTGGCCGTGGCGGTCCACTACGGCAACGACGACACCACGGCCATCCAGCGCCTCGGCTTCGATGCCGACGCGACCCTGGTCAACAGCGATCTCATCGACCGGTTCACGGCCCAGCGCCTGAGCCTCGGAGCCGGGGATGCCACCCGGCTCCAGATCCCGGCCGGGGCGATGGCCGCTGATGACGACAACCTGATCCTCGCCGTGACCCGGACCTCGGCCGACGCCGCCCTGGGGCTCCCCGAGGGCGTCACCCCGGCATCGGACCACTACGCGGTGGCCATCACCGGGATCGAGACCGGCGCCGCCCCGACCTTCCGGGAGCCGGTGACCGTCCAGATCGCCTATGACCCGGCGGGGATCGAAACCCCCGACTGGCTCCACGTTTACCGGAAGGACGGCGAAACCTGGCAACGGGAAACCGCTGGCCGGGATCTCGATCCGGTCAACGGCACCGTAACCGTCGAAACCGACGGCCTCTCCGAATTCGTGGTGGGATACGGTCAGCCGCCGGCCGAGGAGCCCCCGACGTCGGCGGCGGTGACGGTTGGCGAAGGGGATACCAGCGACTGCTTTATCCACGTCGCCGGCACCCCCGGATGGACGACAACGGGAGGGCTCCTGGCGCTCCTGATGGTTGGGATCGGGGCGGCCCGTTCATCGACAATGATATGTGGATCGCGTCCCGTCGGAACGCCAACCACGCTTACGCCGCGCTCTTCGGGCAGGGGTATGAAACCGACTCGATTCAATATCTCAGCCCCAGCTCCGAGGACGTCACCGGAGACGGGTCAAACGACGTGGACGACGACTCCAGCCTGGCCGCGCTGGAAAACGCCATCACCGACTGGTCGGTCAACACGAGCCCGGCGGCCACCGACCTGAT